>NZ_JAPFHC010000019.1:0-109933 GCF_059803535.1 Pseudomonas sp. RP-B7 | reverse complement strand
CGCGAAAGCGGCGTGTCAGTCAGCACATCTGATGCTGAACCACCGCATTCGCGGGCAAGCCCGCTCCCACAGGGGATCGTTATCAGGCTTTAGATCGAGATGAAGAAGAAACTCGCAATCAACGCCATGCCCACGAACCACACCAGTGAACGCAACATCGCCCAGTCCGCCAGGTAACAAATGATGTACAGCAGGCGACTGGTGATAAACAACACCGCCAGCACATTGATCGTCACCAGCTCAGCCGTGCCGGCCAGGTGCGCGACAATCACCGCCGCCGCAAACGCCGGGGTGACTTCAAAACTGTTGAGCTGCGCGTTGTGCGCACGTTTGGCGACCCCATCAAGCGTCTCCAGGAACGCACGCGGATCATGGTTCTGCCGGGGCCCGAACTTACCGCCGCTGAACTTGGCCACCCCCGTGCACAGGTAAGGCAGGAAAATCGCAATCAACACACACCAGAAGGCCACCGTCATCACTGCTTCCTTTTTTGGTTTTTAAACAGAAATTAGAGTTTTAGCACTAAATATGGCACGCCGCACTCACCGCTATGAACCACCGCCGCGCGAAAGGTTCTATCGTCGACTTGCCGCTTGCCCTGCAACCTCCCGCCGCTGCTGCGGTCCATCCCCCCACCAATGATCCGCCACCCAACTTCCAAGGACCCCGGATGCTTGAACTTGTCGCCGCGTTTATTTGCCTCACCACCCTGCTCACCTACGTGAACTTCCGTTTTATCGGCCTGCCGCCCACCATCGGTGTGATGGTCACGGCCCTGGTGTTTTCCCTGTTCCTGCAAGGCCTGAGTGTCCTCGGCTACCCGGGCCTGGAGGAACGCATCCAGCAATTGATCGGCCAGATCGACTTCGGCGACCTGCTGATGAACTGGATGCTCTCGTTCCTGCTGTTTGCCGGCGCCCTGCACGTCAACCTCAACGACCTGCGCAGCTACCGCTGGCCCATCGGCCTGCTCGCGACCTTTGGCGTGTTGATCGCCACTGTGGTGATCGGCAGCCTGGCGTACTACATCTTTGCCCTGTTCGGCTGGCACGTCAGTTTCCTGTACTGCCTGCTGTTCGGCGCGCTGATCTCGCCCACCGACCCGATTGCGGTATTGGGCGTATTGCGTACCGCCAATGCCTCGAAACCCTTGAAGACCACCATCGTCGGCGAGTCACTGTTCAACGACGGTACGGCAGTGGTGGTGTTTACCGTCTTGCTCGGCATCGCACAGCTGGGCGAAACCCCCACCGTCGGCGCCACAGCGATGCTGTTCGCCCATGAAGCGATTGGCGGCGTGGTGTTCGGCGGCCTGATCGGCTACCTCGTGTACCTGATGATCAAGAGCATCGAGCAGCACCAGATCGAAGTGATGCTGACCCTCGCCCTGGTGATCGGCGGCTCGGCGCTGGCCACCGAACTGCACGTCTCGGCACCGATTGCGATGGTGGTCGCGGGCCTGATCATTGGCAACCTGGGCCGCAAGCTGGCAATGAACGACATGACCCGCCGCTACCTCGACGGTTTCTGGGAATTGCTCGATGACATGCTCAACGCCTTGCTGTTCGCCTTGATCGGCATGGAGTTGCTGCTGTTGCCGTTCAACTGGCTGCATGTGTTCGCTGCCTGCTTGCTCGCAGTGGCCATCCTGCTCTCGCGTCTGCTGACGGTAGCCCCGGCGATCCTGCTGCTACGCCGCTGGCGCACGGTGCCGCGTGGCACTATCCGCATCCTCACCTGGGGCGGTTTGCGCGGCGGGGTCTCAGTGGCATTGGCTCTGGCCCTGCCATTGGGCCCCGAGCGTGACCTGCTGCTGAGCATCACCTATATCGTGGTGCTGTCATCGATCCTGTTGCAGGGGTTGAGCATCGGCAAGCTGGTCAAGCGCGTGACCCGCGACGAGCCCGCGCCTGGCACCTCAACTCATTGAGCCGAGGCCTCCTCGTTACTGAAGAACAGTGTTTGCGCCGCCTCAGGCTCGATGGTGGTGCGAAAGATCGACAATAACCGCTCGTTATCACCACGGGCCGCCCGTAGTCGCTGTTCAAAGCTGCCGACGGGCGTGCCTGCAGGTTTCAGATGCGCGAACTTGAAGCCCAGCGCCCCTGCGCTGTAATCGGCCGGGTAATGGAAGTGCGCAAACCAGAGCACCTCCGGCACCTGGCCGCTGGCCTTGACCTTCTGTATGTAGAAGCTGCGAAACAGCGGCGGCGAACCGGCGCCGGGTGCACGTCGGGTTTCAGGCACTTCCTTGATCTCGACGACACCCTCGGCCAGCAGGTCAGCGATGCCGGTGGTGGTCGGCTCACGCGCCAGCACCATACGTTGATGAGCCTCGCGGCCCGCCTTGATCAGCTCATTGGCCTTGTCTGTCAGGTTCTTCTCCAGCAACGCTTTCAACGGATCGACGTGTTCTGCATCTTTGCGACTTGCGAGGGAACGTCGTACGTCCTCGAACATCCGCTCGGCCAGCAACTCCAGATCGCCCCGCACCGCCCGAGGCGCAACCCGTATGTTTTGCTCCAGGCTTGGCAACGCCTTCAGAGCGTCCGTCCCGTGCTGGATCAATCGCCAACTGTTGATATAGCCTTGAGGTTGCCAGTGAATGGCCTGAACAACGGGGGTTGCCTGGTAGACCCAATCAACCCCGTCACTTGTCTGGGTTTTGACGAACCGCGCGTAAACATGACGGGTATAGGGGTCAACAAACTCCACCGATTCTTCCTCAGGCGCGCTCGAAGAACTGCCGCCCAAAGAACCACGTTGTGTGGCGGCCAACGCGCCGAAATGGCGACTCTGGACAATCCCTTCTGCGACCGTACCGCTGGTGGCCGGCAGCGCGGTTTGCTCGGCATAGAACTGCAGGGTGTCCTGCACGATTTCCTCACGAATTGTTTGGATATAGGCGCGATACTCATCCAGCGCAACGCGGTCGATGAAACTGCTGGGGATGGCGGCAGCCTGTGCGAGGCGCACATCCAGCCAGGCCAGTTCGTCGACGGTTTCGTCGAGCAATTGGCGGCGCTGGCCAACGCTGAAGTTCTGGTTGGTACAGAGCTGGCGGTAGCTGGATAGCCTCAAGCGACAACGCAGGTTGACGTCTTGTAGCAGGCTCAACACCTGCGCGCCCGGCGCCTCGACCTTTGCCCACACGCAGCGCAGGACCATCGGCCGCAGCCCGGCTTCAAGCCAGGCCAGAATCGGCGCCTTACCACGCCACTCCGGTGTATCCAGCGCACTTATCTGGGTATCTTGCGGGCGCACTGTTTCGAGCAGCGCCTCGTAGGCCACGCGCTGCTCACGGCACAGTTGCACCGCCTGGCCATGCAACCTGGCGATCCCACGAAGGCCAACACGCGTGGATTCGGGGAACGTGGCTCGCATGACCTCATGCAGCGTAAGCAGGTAAACTTCCGCAGGATCACTGATCTGCTTGTAACGCGTGCTGCGCATAACCTCCATCAACCGGACCTGAAAACGCAGGCAATTCACCTGGGTTGCCAGGAAGTGATGGCGCAGCGCCGTGTAATCCTGCACCACGTCCAAACGGCGGCGTTGCTCCAGCAGACCCAGCAGCAATTTGGCGCGCTGCTGCAACAGGGCGACGTTATCGATCTCGCGCTCAATCCGCGTGACACGTTCCGACAACGCGACGTCCGCCAGCAATTGCCCGATCACTGCGGCTCCAGGCATCTGCGCCTCAGTGTATTGGGCGTAGAGCGTATCGAACCGGCTTTTGAGCTCACGCGCCTGGGCAATGCCCTCGGCGTCTGCGCCCGGCGCGCCACCCCGCAACCGCAGCCGCAGGTCCAGGCTCCAGTGCCCTTTACCATCAGCCTTGAGCCAAGGCCCCCGGCGCCCATTGCCGGCAACGACTCGTACGTCGTCATGTTCGATGCTCACGTTGTAACAATTCCCATCAACCTCGGCGTACCACTGGCCATCGTTCTGCAACAGGCCGGACCTGGCACCGCTGATCACCCGGGTTGCCGCCGTGGGCTTGGCCACCCTGAAGGTTTGCAAGTCGGCCAGTTGGGAAGGCGTCAAGCGACTGGACGTGGGCAACCAGCCATATTCGACAGCCATATAAGCCTGGCTCACGTCACGCGCAGCGTCCATGGCCGGCAATTCCTGCACGGGGTTGTCCACGCTCGGCGCGGGGGGCTCGATGATTTCTGGACGTTGCGGCGCCTCGATTTCGCCCTCACGCCGGGCGTTGTTGACGCGATCGCTGAGCGCATCATTGGAGTAGTGCATCAGCACCAACGCCATATTCAGGAAAAACCCAACCAAGGTTGCGCTCTCATCTTCATTGTCCTCGCGAGCGGCGGCGCCGAGTTGCTCGTGCACGGACCACGCCACCTGCAACCATCCGACCACCGCCAGCGGCCCTGTAACCAACGGCATGACGCTGTTCAACCCCAGCGACAGCCCCTCCATTCGCCGCGCCCAGAGGTTTTCACGGTTGGACACCGACTGCCGGTCTGCTTGTTCGAGAATTGCCTGCACCTGGCTTTGATAGAGATGTTGCCCGTAGTCACCTTGCACCTTGTCAGTGGCCAACATCGCCGGGGTGCTGGTCAGGGCATCGATCAGCAACGCCAACCCGTCCATCGTATTGAAGTGGGGAGCGAGGAACCCGCTGCCCCGGTAAGTGGCGCGCGCGTCGGCGCTCATCCAGGCCAGCACCTGTTGCTGCAGTTCACCCGGCTGGTCGATGGCCTTGAGCAGGTCTTGCCGGCTGGCGAACTCCATCAACTTGGGCTGCGCCATCGGCCGGTACAACACCACTGGCCCGGCATCGAGGGACTGGGGCCCGATGACAAACATGTTAGTGACCACATCGGCGGACGCGCTGGCAGTGGCTTTGAACGCCAGGGGCCTGAGCACGATGACTTGGTTGCCCAGGTAGCGATCGATCTCCTGTGCCTGCATCACGGCGACAACGCTTTCGTAGCCCTTGCGGCTCAAGCCCCATTGGCCACGGGTGTAGAACTCTAGCGCCAGCAGCGGCAGTTCAATGCGCAGTTGCGCGATAAAGCTGCGGCTGCGCCATCGCACTTCGGCGGGTGAATCCCTGAGCGCTAGCGCCACTAGGTTGGGGTAGTGCTCGCCGATATCGACCTCGCTCACCAAGCGCTTGATGGCGCTAGGCGTCAGCCAATGGGGCGGCTCGGCGCCGTTACGCAACGTCACTTCAATCGAGTCTCCCGGCAGGCTCGCCAGGTTTTCCAACGCAACCTTGAGCAAGGTGGTGATGAGCTTGACTGGAAGCCCGCCCACGGCCGATACGCCCCTGACCGTATGCACCGTGATGATCACGTCATTCGGTTCCAGGGGCGAGGCCTTGGGGTACGCTGCCATCAGCCGCTCCCGGGTGAACGCCAGCAACGACGGCACCCCATCGTCGAAAAAGCGCCAGTTGGGTTGACTGAACAGCTTGCCCAAGCTGTTCAAATACTGGGAAAACAAGCCGCGCACCTCACGGCTGGCCTGTTTCACCCAGCCCGGCAGGGCACCGTAAAGCCTGCGCAGCCCAGCGTCGGTATCGAGCTGCAAACTGTCGAAATCCCCCGTGGCCAGCCACTGCACCATTTCCAGCAAGGCAGCGCTCCAGTAGGGGGATCGACGCCCCAACTCAACACCCCACCGCAGGTCGCTCAACTGCTTGGCCAGAAAGCTCAAGGCAAACCCATCGAAAATATTCGAGCGCGGCTCATACAGCCGCCATTGCATTGCACGCCCCGGCGCCAAGCCGGCCAGACGCGTGCGCAACGCTGCGCCCAAGGCGGCACGGGAAGTAAACACTTCAATGCCCGCACTCAAGGTAAAGAGCAGCAGTGTCTCGCCGCTGCCGGCAGGACCGACAAGTACCATGCCGCGCAACAATTCCAACGCGTCGCTGCCCGCCTCTCCCCATTGGTCTACCAGATAGGCCCGGGTAGTGCCGCCGCGCAAGTTGTTGTCGGGGACTTGCAGCACGTCATTGATCATCTGGCGCTGGCCGGGGTCGCTGACAAGCGTGGGCACGCTCAACTGCCTCAGGGTTTCTTTCAAGCGCAGCGACAGCGACTCAAAGCGGCTGCGCGCTTCGATGGACAGCTCGCTCCAGTCATCGATCAACGCCCGCTGGCAATGCTCAAGCAACAAGGGTCCAAGCTGGTTGACGGACGCCTGGGCGTCCAGGTTTTTCAACGCCAAGATCTTGATCGGCTCGCTGTCCGGCTGCTCCGTCAGCAGTTGGCCGCGTGTGTAATCGACCCAGATACCGTCGACGAAACGATTGATCAACGCGTCAACCAACGTCAAACGTTCGTAACCCGCGAGGTCGATCACCTGGTTCTGGTAGCGATAGCGCGGCGTCAGCACCACGGGGGCGGTGTCCGTGATAGCCACCGTGGGGTACGTTGCGCGCAGTGTGCGCTGCAGGGCTTGCAGGGCAATCACTTGCAGGGAGGATCGAGTGGAAAAAAGCGCCTGGATATCCCGGGCGGCTCGCCGCAGGGGCATCAGGTGATACAGCGAATGAGGCGTCTTGGCCATTGGTCACGTCCTTGAAAAGACGCGGGCCCTGAATGCCTGGTGGGTGAAGCTCGGCCAGTCAGCCCGCCGAGCCAGCGTGCCGACCTATCAAAACCCTGGGTGACAAGGGAGTACCACCCTGCGGGTTATTGCTTGTCGATCTGTTGCGGGTGCCTGGGGTCCGCGGCTTTTTTGCCAGGCAAACTGCTTTCACTGCGGATCTGCGCGTGACTGATCAGCGCAAAAATAAAGCTGCCGCCGATGATATTGCCCGCCAGCGTCGGCCCGGCGAAGACCAGCCAGAAATCCTTCCATGGCAACTCGCCGGCAAACACCAGGTAGGACACTTCCGCCGACCCAACCACGATATGGGTGAAGTCGCCCAGTGCCATCAGGTAGGTGATCAGGATGATGATCCACAGCTTGGCGCTTTCCATCGACGGGATCATCCACACCATGGTCGCGATCATCCAGCCGGAGACGATGCCCTTGGCGAACATCTGCCCGGGGTCGTTTTCCATGACCTTGCGGCCGATCTCCAAAAAAGCCAGGTCGGTCTTGGTGTCGAAGATCGGCAAGTGCAACATCACGTACGCCACCAGCAACGTACCGCACAGGTTGCCCACCAGCACCACCGTCCACAAACGCAACAGGCGCCCGGCATTGGCCAGGGTGGGTTTGCTCATCACCGGCAACACAGCGGTCAGGGTGTTTTCGGTGAACAGTTGCTGGCGCGCAAGAATCACCGCGAGGAAGCCTGCGCAGTAGCCGAAGCTGGCGATCACCTTGAATGCTTCGCCGTCCGGCAACCGCGAATTAAGCAGCCCCATGCCCATCAGCGACAAGCCCATGGTCAGGCCGGCGGCCAACGCCGACCACCACAAGGCCGCGACATTGCGCTCTAGCTCCTGGTCGCCCTGGGTGCGGATTATTTCATGCAGAACCGCCGCGCGGGGCGGCTGGTTCTCGTCCACATCCTGTTGTTCTTCCCGCGACAGGTTGGGGGTCTTGCCGTCGTCTCGAGTGGCCATGATCGTGTGCGTCCAAGGGGTGCCTGAAGATACGACATGCCGCGAGCGTGGCTGTTCATTTAAACCGGAAGGCGCCAGGTCTTGGCCATTTCCACGGTGGTTGAGCTAAAGAGTTTGCCCCAGGGTTTGTTACGCGCCTGATAGTTGTTAATGATGTTATCCAGCACCTGGTTCACTTCGGCTGGCGTCGTCGCACGCTCCAGATCACGCACGGCGTCGCGCAACAGCGTCGCGTTGGCATCCGACTGACCGTAGCGGAACAAGGATGGATAAATCACTTCGCGCACCAGGTTATCGGCCGCCGCTGCCACATCGCGCCGCTTCATCTCAGCCATGCCACTTCGCAGCACCTTGGACATATGCCCGTGTGTCGATTGCAGCAATTGCTGGAAGTTGGCGTTGCCCGGGGCATTGAGTTGCGTCGCCAGCCAGTCCAGCGACTCCGGCCGATCAGCCAGGCTGTCCAGGTTGCGCAAGGCACTGGCCAGCGCTGCGCCCAGTTCCAGCCGATCACCCTGATTGGACGCGCTGATGGCGCTGTCCAGAGCCGCTAATACCTGGCGCGCCTCATGCCGAAAACGCAGCACCGGCTTGCAGGCTTCGTCCTTGGCGAGATCCGGTGCGGCACTGGCCAACGTTTCGTCGTCCAGGGCCAGAATGGCGCTGTGGACGGAGTCAAACATGTACTGCTCACGTACGTTTTCGCGCTTGTCCAAGTGCTCGCTCACCGCATCAAAGGCGCGCTTTTGCAGATGATTTTTTACATCCTGCGGCATGCCGAAGTTGAGTGTGCCCTTGAGCGTGCCGCGGAAATCGCCCAGTTCGGTATTCAAAGGCAGGCTCACCGTCTGATCGGCAAAGGGCTTCAACCGGGCGCGCATCAGCTCGCCGTTGGCGGTGTGTGCGGTTCCCGTGACGGCGTCCGCGACCGCATCCATCAGGCCCGCACCCGGCTTGGGCACCGTGACGTCGTCCAATCGCAGGATCAACCGCTCGACATCGGTCACTGCGTTGCCGTGGGGCTGGCGCTGATACAGGTCCGCCACCGGCGTGTTGAGCAAGACGCCGCCGTCCTGGAAAGCCGTTTTTTCACCTTGCTCCTGGAAGCCATGCCCCCGCTCTTGCGGTGACTTGAACAGGATCGGCAGGGCTGCGGAAATGTGGGCGGCGCGGGCAATGTCCATATCCGGCGTCAGGCTGGCGTTGAACACGACAAGTTGCGGTCTGCCGGCAAACATCGCCGTACCGGTGATATTGAGCGGCTTGATTGCAGGAATCTGCCGGCTCAAGGCCTCCAGGTCGGCAAACGTAGTGGCCCCGCCGGCACTGAGCCGGTCGGCGATGGCCATGGTGCTGGTCGAACGCGCGTCCCTGGGCAGCTCGGCGATTCGTTCCAGCACCGCCTGGCGCGACTCGTCACGGATCAAGCGTTCCAGGGGCTGCGCGCTGGATTGCAGGCGTGGCAGCAGCGTGTAGAGAGCTTGCAGGACATCGCCTACAGGCGCCGGTAAGCGACCCACCATCCGTCCCACGTCGGTGTAGGCATTCTGCAACGCCCGGACCCAGGTCCTGTCGCTATTGAGCAGCGTCGGAAGCTCCAAGTTGTCCGACAGCAGGTCAAACCGCTCGGCCCCCATGCCACTGGCCAGTAGCGCGCCATAAATCGCCCCGGCCGACGAGCCGGAAACCGTCTGGATGTCACGCAGAGCGTTCCTCTCCTCCAGGGCCTGCACCACTCCGGAATAGGCAACGCCCTTGGCCCCACCGCCGCTGGCCACCAACTGCGTCGCGGGCGGGCGCGACAGCAGCATTTCTACCTGGCCATTTCGATACCGGTTGAGGGTCAAGGCACGCTTGCCACTGTTCGCCACCAATACGGTTTTGTCAGCGGCAGTCTCGGATTGAGGTGCGGGGTAGGATACAAGCAGGGGAGTAGGTGAGACTTTCATGGTGGCGCTCTCTGCAGGATTTAATCCTGAGTAACGCGAGCGCCGATGAAAGATCCCTCTCGTGGCTTCTGGAAATAGTTATCCCGCGCAGCCCCCTACTCGCTGATGCTTTCGTCCTGAAACTGATCCTTCACGTACTTGATCTCGGTACGCCCGTGTGGCGCCGGCAAGCCATCTTCGCCGAGGTTGACGAAGACCATTTTTTCCACGGTGAGGATGCTTTTGCGGGTGATCTTGTTACGCACTTCGCAGGTCAGGGTGATGGAGGTACGGCCGAACTCGGTGGCGGTGATGCCCAGTTCGATGATGTCGCCCTGGCGCGAGGCGCTGACGAAGTTGATTTCGGAGATGTACTTGGTAACGACGCGCTGGTTGCCCAGTTGGACAATCGCGTATATCGCCGCTTCTTCGTCGATCCAGCGCAGCAGGCTGCCGCCGAACAGGGTGCCGTTGGGGTTGAGGTCTTCAGGTTTTACCCATTTGCGGGTGTGGAAGTTCATGGTCACTCCAAAGCGTCTTGCCGAATGATGGGCGACATCATGGCAGAGGCCGCGCCAGAGCTCTATGAAGCATTGCCTATCAAGTCCATGAGCGATCTTCATGTGTCCGACAGAAAGGCTTGGGAAGTGCGGCGCACACGGCTATAATCGGCGCCGTTTCAAAACGGTCATATCCACTTGTTACCGTTTTCCCGCCACCTGTCCGAGGGGCGCTGCAGCAGGTTCAACCTGTCAGGCTCGGATGGGGCGTTGTCCGGCCTGGTTCATCGGGCTTGATACTAAACGCACAACGGCGCCCATTCGCACACTACGAATGGAGGCTCTCTATGAGCGCTGTCAACACGCCTGCAGATTTCACCGACTACAAAGTCGCCGACATGTCCCTCGCTGCCTGGGGCCGTCGCGAAACCTTTATCGCCGAATCCGAAATGCCAGCCCTGATGGGTCTGCGCCGCAAATACGCCAGCGAGCAACCGCTCAAGGGCGCGAAGATTCTCGGCTGCATCCACATGACCATCCAGACTGCCGTGCTGATCGAAACCCTGGTTGCCCTGGGTGCCGAAGTGCGTTGGTCGTCCTGCAACATCTTCTCGACTCAAGACCAGGCCGCTGCCGCCATCGCTGCTGCCGGTATCCCGGTATTCGCCTGGAAAGGCGAGACCGAAGAAGAGTACGAGTGGTGCCTGGAGCAAACCATCCTGAAAGATGGCGCGCCTTGGGATGCCAACATGATCCTCGACGACGGCGGCGACCTGACCGAGCTGCTGCACAAGAAATACCCGGCCATCCTGGACCGCGTCCACGGCGTGACCGAAGAAACCACCACCGGCGTACACCGCCTGCTGGACATGCTGGCCAAGGGCGAGCTGAAAATCCCGGCCATCAACGTCAACGACTCGGTGACCAAGAGCAAGAACGACAACAAATACGGCTGCCGTCACAGCCTGAACGACGCCATCAAGCGCGGCACCGACCACCTGCTGTCGGGCAAGCAAGCCCTGGTGATCGGCTACGGTGACGTGGGCAAGGGTTCGTCCCAGTCCCTGCGTCAGGAAGGCATGATCGTCAAGGTTTCCGAAGTTGACCCGATCTGCGCCATGCAAGCCTGCATGGACGGCTTCGAAGTGGTTTCGCCGTTCATCGATGGCATCAATGACGGCACCGAAGCGAGCATCGACAAGGCTCTGCTGGGCAAGATCGACCTGATCGTAACCACCACCGGCAACGTCAATGTTTGCGACTCGAACATGCTCAAGGCCCTGAAGAAGCGCGCCGTGGTCTGCAACATCGGTCACTTCGACAACGAAATCGACACCGCTTTCATGCGCAAGAACTGGGCATGGGAAGAAGTGAAGCCGCAGGTGCACAAGGTTCACCGTACCGGCGCTGGCGATTTCGACCCGCAGAACGACGACTACCTGATCCTGCTGGCCGAAGGCCGCCTGGTTAACCTGGGCAACGCCACTGGCCACCCAAGCCGCATCATGGACGGCTCGTTCGCCAACCAGGTACTGGCGCAGATCTTCCTGTTCGAGCAGAAATACGCCGACCTGTCGCCAGCCCAGAAAGCCGAGCGCCTGACCGTGGAAGTACTGCCGAAGAAACTCGACGAAGAAGTGGCCCTGGAAATGGTCCGCGGCTTCGGCGGCGTCGTGACTCAACTGACCAAGACCCAGGCCGACTACATCGGCGTGACCGTTGAAGGTCCGTTCAAGCCGCACGCTTACCGCTACTGATTTGCCTGCGGCCCGCTGCCCTTGTGGGCGCGGGCTTGTGTGGGAGCGGGCTTGCCCGCGAATGCGCTATATCAGTTGATGCATCCGGTGACTGACACACCGCTTTCGCGAGCAAGCCCGCCCCCACATTAAATCGGTGCATGACTTCCGGTATCTGAGTTTCATAGGGTTATTACCATGTCCCAAGACCGTCGCTACAGCTTCGAGTTCTTCCCGACCAAGACCGATGCTGGGCATGAAAAATTGATGGCGACTGCCAGGCAGTTGGCCAGCTACAACCCCGACTTCTTCTCCTGCACCTACGGCGCCGGCGGTTCGACCCGTGATCGCACGATCAATACCGTGTTGCAGCTGGAAAGCGAAGTCAAAGTTCCTGCCGCTCCGCACTTGTCCTGCGTGGGCGACAGCAAGGCCGACCTGCGCGGCCTGCTGACCCAATACAAGCAAGCCGGCATCAAACGTATCGTTGCCCTGCGTGGCGACCTGCCATCCGGCATGGGTATCGCCAGCGGTGAGCTGCGCTACGCCAACGACCTGGTGAGTTTCATCCGTGAAGAAAGCGGCGATCACTTCCATATCGAAGTGGCGGCTTACCCGGAGATGCACCCCCAGGCACGCAATTTCGAAGATGATCTGCAGAACTTCGTGCGCAAGGCCAACGCCGGCGCCAACAGCGCGATCACCCAGTACTTCTTCAACGCCGACAGCTACTTCTACTTCGTCGAGCGTGTACGGGCCATGGGTGTGAACATCCCGATCGTGCCGGGCATCATGCCGATCACCAACTACAGCAAGCTCGCACGCTTCTCCGACGCGTGCGGTGCCGAGATCCCACGCTGGGTGCGCAAACAACTGGAAGCCTACGGCGACGACGTCAAGAGCATCCAGGCGTTCGGCGAGCAGGTCATCAGCGAAATGTGTGAACGTTTGTTACAAGGTGGTGCACCCGGCCTGCACTTCTATACCCTCAACCAGGCTGACCCTAGCCTGGCGATCTGGAACAACCTCAAGCTGCCACGCTAAGGCCCGTTCGGTCGCACCCGGGCCCTCGTTGATACGGGGGCTTTTTTTGTTCATACCTCCCGGAATGGAAGCCTGCAGTACATGAATACAGCATCCCCGACTCCCCGCCCGCAGCTGGTTTATCTGGTATTCGGCGCCGAGACCTATCATCAGGAAGCGGTATTCAGCATCGCCAGTGCCCTGTCCCATCTGGGCGGCCCCCAGGACATGCCCCTGGACATCCAGGTATTCAGCGACAACCCCGAGCCCTATCGCGACCTGCCGGTGCACGTCCACACCCTGGACGACGCCACCCGCAAGCGCTGGAGTGAGCCCCACGGCTACCATTTCCGCACCAAGCACGTGCTGTTGCGCCAGGTCCTGGAGACCGCGGAGCGCGCTCTGCTGATCGACACCGACACGTTTTTCCACGACTCGCCCATGGCCCTGTTCGAGCGCGTCGCCCCCGGCACCGTGCTGTGCAACGCGTTCCACGCCAAGTACGGCGATAACCGCGAAAGCGTGCTGTACGAGACCCTCGCCCAGCTCCTGGCCGACAAGGGCCTGGCCGATGACGACATGCCACTGCTTAACTCCGGCGTGATGGGCATGGCTCGCGAGGATGCGCACCTGCTGGACCGTTCCATCGAACTGATGGACGAACTGTTCCCCCTGGCCCAGGGCGCCTACACCCTGGAAGAGTTCTGCCTGTCGGTGGTCGCCTACCGCAGCGTCAACGTGCGCCAGTGCCCGGACCTGATCCACCACTACTGGAGCCGCAAGCAGCTGTTCCGGGCCAAGGTCAGGGCGTGGATCGCCAAGCACGGTGCCGCACCGACCTGCGCGCACGCCCTGGCCGACACTCGCCAGGTCTCCGCCCACCTGCCGCGCCCACCACGCCTGCAACGCCTGATGTACAAGCTGATCACCCTGGCCCTGCCCAAGCGCAAGCAGCAGTTCATCCGCGAAATCCTCTACGGCTGCTACGAGCACGAAAACGAGTTCGACCAGGCGTGCGGCCCGGTTTGGTGGGACAAGGCCCGGCAAAATCAGGCAGAGCGGCAGAAATCCCCCGTGGATGCTCATCAACTGGAGCGCTGGTTCGCCAATCCCCTGGTGCGCCTGATTCTGGGCGAGCGCCGTGCGGCGATCCATGCCCACCTGATGACCTCGGAGACAAAATAGCGCAGCCCGCAGATGCTTGTGCCAGAGCTTTTCTTTAGGGCCCGAGCGACGTAACCTCAGGGCATGCCCGTGATTCTGAAGCTTGCGACCGCTGCCCTTTTGACTTGCTTGAGCCTGGCGGCTTACGGCGAGAAATTGCGCATTGTCACCGAGCCCTGGGCGCCCTACGTCTATGACGACCGCGGCACCATGCGCGGGCTGGACTACGAAACCACGGTGATCGTGTTCCAGCGCCTTGGGGTCGACGTGGAGTGGCAGTTCCTGCCCTGGAAGCGCTGCCTGGCGATGCTCGAACAAGGCCATGCCGACGGCGCGCTGGATATTTTCCACAGCCACGAGCGCGACACCCTACTGCTTTACCCCAGCGAGCCGCTGTCGGAAGTCCAGTTCGTGCTGTACTACGCCAACGACCGCCCCCACCCTGCCGACACCCTTGACGACCTGCGCGGCCTGACAGTCGGCACCTCGCCGGGCTACCTCTACGGCGATGCCTTCAGCAGCTCCAGCTTGTTCAACCGCGAACCGGCGCCCAGCCACGAAGCCAACTTCGGCAAATTGCTGCTGGGCCGCGTCGATCTGGTGATCACCGACCGCCGCGTCGGCCAGCATGTAATCAAGGCCCTGGGCCTGGAGGGCAAAGTCAGCCAGGCGCCGGTGGTGGTCAGCCGCCAACAGCAATTTCTGGCCGTACGCCGGGGCGCGGGCATGGACCTGCTGGTGCAGCGCTTTGCCGCCGAACTCAAGCGTTTCAAGCAGGAGCCCGCGTACATCGCTCTGAGCGCCCAATACGGTGGATTTCAAGCCAGTACGGCCTTGGAACACGCCGTTGAGCAGCAGGAAAGCAGCGCGCCGTGATTGCTCTGTTATACTCCGGCCTTTCCGCCAGGCTTACGCCCGGCCGCTGAGGTCTTGAAAAAGGCACCCAACCCCGCTACAGCGCAGCTTTCAGCCCCGCGCGAGCCGGTGGAGTGCCCGCCAGACGCAGCAGGACCGGACGGGATTGCGCTCCCCTAAGCGCCATTCACGCCCGGCAAGATTATCCCTTTGGGCCAAGCCCTAACTAGAACAGGATTACTCATGTCCTTTGCTTCCCTCGGTCTCTCCGAGGCTTTAGTCCGCGCCATCGAGGCAGCGGGCTATACCGAGCCTACTCCGGTGCAACAGCGGGCCATTCCCGCCGTGTTGCAAGGTCGCGACCTGATGGTTGCGGCTCAGACAGGTACTGGTAAAACCGGCGGCTTCGCCCTCCCGATCCTGGAGCGGTTGTTTCCCAACGGTCACCCGGACAAATCCCAGCGTCACGGCCCGCGCCAACCGCGTGTACTGGTCCTGACCCCAACCCGCGAACTCGCCGCCCAAGTGCACGACAGCTTCAAGCTGTATGCCCGCGACCTGAAGTTCGTCAGTGCCTGCATCTTCGGCGGCGTCGGCATGAACCCACAGGTTCAGGCCATGTCCCGTGGTGTGGACGTGCTGGTCGCCTGCCCGGGTCGTTTGCTCGACCTGTGCGGCCAAGGCAGCGTCGACTTGTCCCACGTGGAAATCCTCGTACTGGACGAAGCCGACCGCATGCTCGACATGGGCTTTGTCCATGACGTGAAAAAAGTCCTCGCGCGCCTGCCGGCCAAACGCCAGAACCTGCTGTTCTCGGCCACGTTCTCCAACGACATCACCGCCCTGGCCGGCAAACTGCTGCACAACCCGGAACGCATCGAAGTCACGCCGCCGAACACCACGGTCGAGCGTATCGAGCAACGCGTGTTCCGCCTGGCCGCCAGCCACAAGCGTGCGCTGCTGGCGCACCTGATCACTGCCGGCGCGTGGGAACAGGTGCTGGTATTCACCCGCACCAAGCACGGCGCCAACCGCCTGGCCGAATACCTGGACAAGCACGGCCTCACCGCCGTCGCCATCCACGGCAACAAGAGCCAGAACGCACGCACCAAGGCCCTGGCCGACTTCAAGGCCGGCAGCGTGCGTATCCTGGTGGCGACCGATATTGCTGCCCGTGGCCTGGACATCGACCAGTTGCCACACGTGGTCAACTTCGAGCTGCCGAACGTCGACGAAGACTACGTGCACCGCATCGGCCGTACCGGCCGTGCCGGTCGTTCGGGTGAAGCCATCTCCCTGGTTGCACCGGACGAAGAAAAACTGCTGAAAAGCATCGAGCGCATGACCAAGCAGAAAATCGCCGACGGCGACCTGATGGGCTTCGATGCCAGCGCCGTAGAGGCCGAGAAGCCAGAAGTGCGCGAGCGTCCGGACGTGCGCAACCCACGCAACCCACGCGGTCCGAAGGGCGATGGCCCGAACGGCGGCGGGGGCGGCGGCGGTCGTCGCGACAAGGGCAAGGACAAGGGCGGCAAGGAAAAAGCGCCGACCAACGGCCGTGGCGAACGCCCGGCCCGCGAGCAGAAGCCCCGCGAAGGCACCCCGGCCCGCGAACAGCGCCAGCCGAGCCAGCCGCCACGCGCCGCAGCCGACCGCGCCCCGGACGAGTTCCTCGACGACGACGTGGACAACTTCGGTAACCGCGTTGACTACGTGCCCCAAGCCAAACCGGCCCAAGGCCGTGGCCGTCGTCCAGGTGCCCCGGCCCAAGGCGCCGGTGCAGGTGCACCGCGCAATGGTCAACCGCAAGGCGGCCGCCAAAACGCCCCACGCAACAGCAGCGGCGGCACCACTGGTACGCCACCGGCCAAGCGCAGCGGCCCACGCAGTGGTGCACCCCGTGACGGCCAGGCGCGTCGCGAAGACTCGCGCAGCAACAACCGCCGCCCGTCCCGTGACGACCAGCCACGTTCGTCCGAACCAGCCGTGCAAAACCCGCGTGGCGGCCCGGCGCCGAAGATCATCCACAAGGAGTCGAAAGCGGATCGCTTCCCGACACCCGAGCAGTTGGATCAACTGCCAGGCCGTCCTCGTGGTGAGAAGCCAGCGCTGCTGACTCGCAACCGCTGAGTTTCAACGCGATATAAAAATGCCCCGCCTCTTTTGAGGCGGGGCATTTTTTATGGGCTCGACGCCGATCAAACCTGGGCCAGGGCCCGCTCCCACAGTTGATCGGTATTGCTGGGCTGTCAGCACTCGGCTGGAGATCGCCCAGACACGGCTAGTCCTCTGAGCTTTAGCGAGGCTGCGAAGGCGGCGGCACTGCTGGTAGAGACATTTCCCCTCAACCATAGAATCTCCCACAGGGGATCCCATTTCAGCTCAATGGTTGTATGGAACTCGCAGGCATAAAAAAACCGGGTCTTTCGACCCGGTTTTATGTGCGAGCAGAAATTACTTCTGCTTTACACCTTCCAGCGAGATGTCCAGGTCAACGGTCTGCGAAGAAGGACCTGGGCCTTTGATGCCGAAGTCGTTCAGGTTGACCGTGGTTTTGGCGTTGAAGCCAGCACGTTCACCGCCCCATGGGTCCTTGCCTTCGCCGTTGAACGTGGCCTTGAAGGTCACTGGCTTGGTCACGCCGTGGAAAGTCAGGTCGCCGGTCACGTCAGCAGTGTCTTTACCAGTCGGTTTAACCGCGGTGGAAACAAACTTGGCATCGGCGAACTTGGCAACGTCCAGGAAGTCTTTGCTGGCGATATGCTTGTCACGCTCAGCGTGGTTGGACCACAGGCTGGCGGTTTTCACATCGACGGCGATCTTGCTGGCTTCAGGCTTGGCGGCATCCCAGCTGAACGAACCATCCCAATCCTTGAAGGTGCCGTGAATGTAGCTGTAGCCCAGGTGGCTGATTTTCCAATCGATGAAGGCATGCTGGCCTTCTTTGTCGATCTTGTAGTCAGCGGCCATCGCGGAACCGGCGGACAACAGCGCAGAACCGAGTGCCAGTGCGGCGAGAGTCTTTTTCAACATGCTTTCTATTCCTTGTGAGTCGAGGTTGAACATCAGGCTTTGCGCCCCAGCATTCGCATGAGGGTCGCATCACGGTCAATGAAGTGGTGTTTCAATGCAGCCACGCCATGCAAGCCGGCGAAGACCACCAACACCCAGGCCAGGTACAGGTGCACCAGGCCGGCGTTATCTGCCTGGTCCGGTAGCCCGGAAACCACGGCGGGAATGTCGAACAGGCCAAACACCGGGATCCCGACACCATCTGCGGTGGAAATCAGGTAACCGGCAATCATCACGGCAAACAGCCCGAGATAGAGGAACGCGTGGCCAAACGCGGCCCCCATGCGAGTCATGCGGCTGTAGCTGGCCAACGGTGGTGGCGGCGGGCTGACCAGGCGCCAGACGATACGCACCAGCATGATGGCGAACAGCGTGATGCCGATGCTCTTGTGCAGGTCCGGTGCGTCTTTGCGCCAGGCGCTGTAGTAGTCGAGGCCGACCATCCACAAACCCAGCGCAAACAAGCCAAACACCACCAGGGCCACGCCCCAGTGCAAAACCATGCTGACCCAGCCGTAGCGGGCCGGTGAATTGCGTAACTGCATGTACTTAATCCCGTAAGAGCTGCGCTCAAGACTAGCGATTTACCTATCGAATTAAAGCCGAAAATTTCGCTTTGAAATATCGAGAAATACGATCAAGAGACTATGCATAATAAATTAACAAGGCATTAAGACTATTCCTAAGAAACGTGACAGACCGTCCTGCGTTTACCGCGAATTAATTCTTATAGGGTTGTGACACGGCCGCCCATTGCATAGGCTTGCGCGATTGTTGCTTGAGGAGATGCAAGATGGGCTTGAATAACCAGTGGATGCAACGCGACCTCGCCGTGCTGTGGCATCCCTGCACCCAGATGAAAGACCATCAGCAACTACCGCTGATCCCGATCAAGCGCGGCGAAGGCGTGTGGCTGGAAGACTTCGAAGGCAAGCGCTACCTCGACGCGGTCAGTTCCTGGTGGGTCAACGTGTTTGGCCACGCCAACCCGCGCATCAACCAGCGCATCAAGGACCAGGTCGACCAGCTGGAACACGTGATCCTCGCCGGTTTCAGCCACCAGCCGGTGATCGAGTTGTCCGAGCGCCTGGTCAAGATGACGCCCGCAGGCCTGACCCGGTGTTTCTACGCCGATAACGGCTCATCGTGCATCGAAGTCGCGCTGAAAATGAGCTTTCACTACTGGCTCAACCGCGGCCAGCCCGACAAGAAGCGCTTCGTCACCCTGACCAACAGCTACCACGGCGAAACCATCGCCGCGATGTCGGTGGGCGACGTGCCGCTGTTTACCGAGACCTACAAGGCGCTGCTGCTCGACACCCTCAAGGTGCCCAGCCCGGATTGCTACCTGCGCCCCGAAGGCATGAGCTGGGAAGAGCACTCGCGCAACATGTTCCTGGTCATGGAACAGACCCTGGCGGAAAACCACGCCACCGTCGCCGCCGTCATCGTCGAGCCGCTGATCCAGGGCGCTGGCGGCATGCGCATGTACCACCCGGTGTACCTCAAGCTGCTGCGCGAAGCCTGCGACCGCTATGGCGTACACCTGATCCACGATGAAATCGCCGTGGGCTTCGGCCGCACCGGCAGCATGTTCGCTTGCGAACAGGCCGGCATCCGCCCGGACTTCCTGTGCCTGTCCAAGGCCCTCACCGGCGGTTACCTGCCGCTGGCTGCCGTGCTCACCACCGATGACGTGTACAACGCCTTCTACGACGACTACTCGACCCTGCGCGCCTTCCTGCATTCCCACAGCTACACCGGCAACCCGCTGGCGTGCGCGGCGGCGTTGGCGACGCTGGATATTTTCGAGACAGACAACGTCATCGAAAACAACAAGGCCCTGGCCCAGCGCATGGCCAGCGCCACCGCGCATCTGGTCGACCACGCGCACGTCTCGGAAGTGCGCCAGACCGGCATGGTACTGGCCATCGAGATGGTTCAGGACAAGGCCACCAAGGCCGCCTACCCGTGGCAGGAACGCCGAGGCCTCAAGGTGTTCGAACACGCCCTGGAACGCGGCGCACTGTTGCGGCCGTTGGGCAGCGTGGTGTACTTCCTGCCGCCGTATGTGATCACGCCGGAGCAGATCGACTTCCTCGCCGAAGTGGCCAGTGAAGGCATCGACATCGCCACCAACAGCAGCGTCAGCGTCGCGGTGCCACAGGACTTCCACCCAGGCTTTCGCGATCCGGGTTGATTCCCCACCTTTTTAGGCACCCTCGCCACCGTTATCTTGCTCCCGCACAGAATTTTCCAGAGAACAGAAATGAGATTGTCCCGCTTTTTCACCGACACCCCGCTGAGCCTCGGCGACGTAGAACTGCCCGAGGCCCAGGCGCATTACATCAGCCGCGTGTTGCGCATGGTCGAAGGCGACGCCGTGCAATTGTTCGACGGCTCCGGCCAGGAATTCCTCGGCAGCTTGCTGGAAGTCGGCAAGAAGCGCGTCACCGTGCAACTGAGCGAAAGCTTCGCGGGCCATGCCGAATCCCCGCTGCACATCCACCTCGGCCAGGGCCTGTCCCGGGGCGAGCGGATGGATTGGGCGATCCAGAAAGCCACCGAGCTTGGGGTCAACGCGATCACGCCGATTTTCAGCGAACGCTGCGAAGTGCGCCTCAAGGACGAACGCGCCGACAAGCGCCTGCTGCACTGGCGCCAGGTGGCAATCAGCGCGTGCGAGCAATGCGGGCGTTCGACGGTGCCGGTGATTCACCCGCCGCTGCTGCTGGCAGACTGGTTGAAGCAGACCGAGGCGCAGTTGAAGCTGGTGCTGCACCCGGTGGCCGAGCCGATGGTCAGCCATGCCAAGCCATCGAGCCTGGCGTTTTTGATCGGGCCTGAGGGTGGGTTGACGGACAATGAAGTCGAGGTCGCCCAAGCCGCCGGCTACCACGCTGCGCGCCTTGGGCCGCGGGTGCTGCGTACTGAAACTGCGCCAGTGGTGGCATTGGCTGTCGCTCAACAGCTATGGGGTGATTTCTAACCCTCTGCCTTTGCAAACCCAATCAAAAATGTGGGAGCGGGCTTGCTCGCGAATGCGGTGAGTCAGTCAGCTTAACTGTGGCTGACACTCCGCATTCGCGAGCAAGCCCGCTCCCACATTTGGATTGGATTGCCAGGCAACTACTCCACCGGATCGCTGACCGGCTTGGCAATAATCGCCTTCAGCTCGCTGGTCATCGGGAACTCAAGGTTCAAGCCCTTGGGCGGAATCGGCTGTTCAAACCAGCGCTGGTAAATCCCGTTGATTTCCCCACTGCGGTACAGGTCACCGAGGGTCTCGTTGACCACCGCCAGAAACTGCGGGTCATCCTTGCGCACCATGCAGCTGTAGATCTCCCGCGACTGCTCCTCGCCTACCACCACCCAGTTATGCGGGTCCCGGGCCTTGGCACGTTCGCCGTAAAGCAACGCATCATCCATGTAGAACGCCGCCGCGCGGCCGGTCTCCAGCATCTTGAACGCCTCGCCGTGGTCCTTGGCGCTGATCACGAACATGTTGGCTTTGTGCTCGGCGTTGTAGCTCTTGAGAAAGCGCTCGTTGGTGGTACCCGCAGTGGTCACCACGTTCTTGCCGGAAAGGTCGCCGAAGCCTTTGATGCCGCTGTCCTTGGCGGTCAGCAACTGGCCCTTCACATAGATAAACCCGTAGGAAAACGCCACCTGTTTCTGCCGCTCGGCGGTCACCCCGGTAGAGCCACATTCCAGGTCGACGGTGCCGTTCTGCACCAGCGGGATACGGGTTTGCGATGTCACCAGGTTGTACTTCACATTCAGGTTGGCCACCCCGGTTTTCTGCTGGATGCGCTCGACGATCTTGCTCGCCAGCTCCACCGAATAGCCCATGGGTTTGCCACTGTGATCCCCCACGTAGGAAAACGGCACCGACGCATCGCGATAACCCAGGGTGATTGACTGGGCGCTGGCGATCTTGGCCAGTGTGCCGTCCAGCGGGGCCGTGCTCGCTTGGGCCTGTGCGGCCAATAACAGCCCGAGGGTGCAGCCGGTCAACAGGATCTTTTTCATTGTTATTCTCCGTTGGTCTTTGAGTTATTTACGTACAGCAATCACGCTGATTTCCACCAGCACACTGGGTCGAGCCAGTTCCGCTTGCAGGGTGGTGCGGGTCGGCGCCATGCCTGGCGAAAGCCACGCAGACCACTGCGCGTTCATCGGTGCAAAACCGCTGCTGATGTCCTTCAGATAAATCGTTGCATTGAGCAGATGATCCTTGTCGCTGCCTGCCTGGGCCAACAGCCCATCGATCTTGGCGAGGACTTCGCGGGTTTGCGTCGCCACGTCCTCACCGTCGCCTGGCACCTGGCCGGAGAGGAACACCAAGTCCTTGAACGTCACGGCGCCGCTCAGGCGTTCATTGCTGCTGATTCGGTTAATGGTCATGGGGGCATCCTTATGCCGCGCGGGGCGCCAGGCCCTGCATATCAATGGAAGTGACCTGTTGGTCGATGAGCTCGGCAAGCAGTTGGCCGCTGCCACAGGCCAGGGTAAAACCCAGCGCACCGTGGCCCAGGTTCAGCCACAGGTTGCGATATTGACCGGCGCCAATCAGCGGCACGCCGGTCGGGGTGGCCGGACGCATGCCGGCCCATTCCACCGCATGGGCATAGTCGCCAGCCAGGGGAAAAGTCTCCAGGGCCTGGCGTTTCATCAGCGCCAGGCGTTTGGGGTCGAGGCTGGCATCGAAACCGACGATGTCCACCATCGCCGCCACCCGCAGTTGCTCGCCGATGCGCGCGTAGACGATCTTGCGGTCGTAGTCGGTGATGCTCACGTTCGGCGCCCGATGCTGCGCGCCAATCGGCACACTGAGGCTGTAGCCCTTGAGCGGGTACAGCGCCAGCGAGGCCCCCAGTTCAGCGCTGCGATAACCGGCGGCCAGCACCAGGTTTTCGACCGGCATCACCTCATCTCCCAACTCGATTGCCTGCACCGCGCCGTCGGCATGACGAATGCCAGTGACCTTGCGCCCCAGCTCAAAGCGGCAACGCCCCGACGCTTGCAGCCGCGCCGCCAAACGCTGGCAGAAGGCATGACAGTCGGCCACTTCTTCGTTCGGTGTGTAGATCCCGCCGACAAAACCACCGCCCTCCAGCGCCGGTTCCAAACGTGCACAATCGGCGGCGGATAGCACTTGCTGTTGCAGGATGTCGGTGATTTTATTGCGCGCCGATTCAAAGCTTGCCGCAGTGCGAAAGGTCACCAGCTTGCCGTTGCGCCGCCAGTCGAAACCGTCCAGGCGATCCTCCTCGCGCCATTGCTGCAACGTCGCTTGGCTCAGGGCCGCCAGGCGCAGCAGGTGCGCGGCATTGCGCTGGTTCACCGAGCCACGGCAAGCGCCGAGGAACGCCGCCATCCAGCGCCATTGCCGAGGGTCGAGGCGCGGGCGCAGCTTGAGCGGCGAGTCACCACGCAGCAACCAACCGATGGCTTGCAGCGGCACACCGGCATCCGCCAGCGGGGCGACGTAGCGGTAGGACAATTGCCCGCCGTTGGCGAAGCTGGTCTCGCTGCCCAGGGTGTCGCGCGCATCGATCACCGTCACTTCATGGCCCGCACGCACCAGCGCATAGGCACTGGCCAGACCGATCACCCCACCGCCGATGATGCACACCATCCCCGCCACCTGCCGTTGCATTAAGAGGGTTCCAGCCTAGGGGCAGGTGACAGGCCAGCGACAATGAATAAAGATGGCTCACCTATAAACAAAGGTTATGGACTTGCCATGCGCCTGCGTCATATCGAAATCTTCCAGGCTATCCGCCAGACCGGCTCCGTCAGCGCTGCCGCGCAGTTGTTGCACGTGTCACAACCGGCAGTAACCAAGGTGCTGCAGCACGCCGAGTTGCAGTTGGGTTTCCCGTTGTTTCTGCGGGTGCGCGGCAAGTTGCAGCCCACGCCGGAAGCGCTGGCGCTGGAGCGCGAAGTCGATAAAGTCACCGACAGCCTGCAAGCCGTGCGGCGCCTGGCCAAGAGCTTGCGCCGCGCGCCGGGCCAGAGCGTGCGCATCGGGGCGATCCCGGCGCTGGCCCTGTCGCTGCTGCCGCCGGCGATCCTGGAATGGACCCGCGATTACCCGGACATGGCCTGCGAGCTGTCCAGCGACCACAGCCGCGAGCTGGTGCAGAAACTGCTGATGCGCGAGATTGATCTGGCGCTGACCCTCAACTTCTCCGGGCACCCGGGGTTGACCACCCAAGTGCTGGCCAACGGTGTGCTGGTGGCGTTGGCGTCCAAAGGCTACTGGAGCGAAGCCGAACTGAGCACGCCATTGCCCCTGGCGGACCTGGCGGGTGCGCCGTTGATCGGCCTTTCCAGCGCCGATCCGCTGGCCGCCAAACTCGACAGCTACCTGGAAAACGTCGACCCCGCGCCCCGGGTGACAATCTCGGTGCAAACCTATTCCCTGGCCCGCGCCATGGTCGAATCCGGCGCTGGCCTGACGGTCATCGACCCCTTCACCGCCCTCGGCGCCTCGACCGCCACCACCTGCATCCGCCCGCTCACACCACCGTTGCCGATCACCTTGTACGCCCTGACCCGCGCAGATGAGCCGCCGCCGCATATGTTGGCCAAGTTGCTGGGGATTGTTGGGCAGCGTGCCCAAGAGCTGCTGCAACGTCTGTAGGAACACAGAAGATCCAATGTAGGAGGGGCAAGCCCTACTCCATATGTTTATCTCAGTTAAAGCACTTACTTAATGCATGAATTGGAATCTGAGTATCGATTGCAAAAACAGCTCAGAGGACTGTTTTTAAGACCAAGAGATAGGAATCGGATTACATCCGCACGATATAAAGGCTTAAAAAGTCTTGAAATTTCGAAAATAGAGCTTTGCTGTAACGAGTCAGCCGTTAATCCATAATTGCAAAAAAACAAACAAGCACACCACAAACGATTCGATTGCCTCCATGACCTCTTCATCCTACATACTCGTAGGAGCCATCCTTCAAAGCGGGGCCTTTCTTACAAGCAAACAGTAATCTTAGGAAATTTCTGAAATTTCATTTTTTATTTGACTTAAAGAATCTCTGGGACTTTTATATAAGAGCAGCCACGATTCTTGCTGGCATGCAAGACACTTAATCCGACTGCAAATACGCTGAAATCAAAAACAAAAAGGAGCAATATCATGGCAGACAAAAATGACGATGACTATCTGGATGAACTGGCCTCTGATGTCGAGACCTTAACTCCGGTACCCGATGGAAGTTACGACATGGTTGCTGGAAAAACGGCACCCGAATTCTAATGAAATACTACTAGCTACTAATTGGACACTGTAAAGCGGTGTCCAATTACTGAGAGCGGATGGATCAACGCCGCATGAGAATAAAAACGAAGATCGGAGTAGTCTGCCTAACAGAACTAGGATATTGCTTCTTCCATAACGGGACGCACCTTCTAAAAATATCGAAAAAGAAATTTATTGATGCACTAGATTCTGACGAGAAATCTGCGCTCATAGCGGAGCGCTATCCAGATTTTTTTTGCCTGGCTAAAGCCAGTGAAGCGAGGAGTTCTTATGAAAAAAGCTCCCAACTTTTCCGCGCCTTGCACGAGTGAGCCTGTCGAACTCTGTCGACTCGCATTAGTCGCTCTACCCTACGGCGAAGGCCCACAAAAAGTGATGCCGCTTGGCCTACAGAACATTTCAGCTTATGTAAGAAAAAATTCCGAGCATACAACTTGTAAAATCTTTGACTACTCCGACCTATACACATCAGATATTGACGAGCTAGCTGATTTAATCAACTGGGCACCACACTTTATAGGGATCTCAATATATAGCAGTCATGTGCAGGCAGCGATAACATGGGGAAAAACAATAAAAAATGCCTTGCCCGGAACATTCATTTTCTGTGGCGGCCCACATATAAGCCTAGCAGCGGAAGATTTTCTGCGTGCGAGTAACAGGACCTTTGAGTTAGCGATACGTGGCGAGGGCGAGCATTCAACTGCTAAACTCATAGACGTATTTAATAATACTCACACTCAGTTCCCACGCAAAACAAAATCAAAAAAACACATTTATAAAAATCACTTCAATAGAATACCAAACGCAGTGTGGCTTACGACATCTGGAAAGCTGAAAGAGTCCTATATAGAAAAGATACAACTCCCCACAGCGGACTGGGAGAACCCGCTCCTTGAATACTCTTCGGAACGCTTACAAAAACTTTATTTCACGGATAGGAAAGACGCTAAACAGAGAAAAGCCATAGCATTGACAAGCAGTCGAGGCTGCCCATTAGCATGCTCTTTTTGCGCTATTGTCGCAGCAGACAAGGAGGGGCCAAAATGGCGCGCCATCGACGCCACGACACTTGTTAGCTGGATAGCGGAAGCCTATACGCACTACTCGTTCGAACACATATACATGATGGATGCGAATTTTTTCGTTCGTAAAGATAGGGTGCTGGAATTTTCAGAGAAACTGTACAACTTATTTAACGGCCGGGTTACATGGAGCAGTTCCTCCACGGTAGGCTACCTTCTAAAGTTACAATCCGAACTACCAAAACTAGTGAGCCAGGGACTAAGGCTTGTCGAGATGGGCATCGAGTCTGGCTCACAGTCGCAACTAGACTACATGAACAAAAGGGTCACCGTGCAAAACAATATTGATGCCGTAAGAGCCCTACAAAACAACAAGATCGATGTCGGACTTGACTTTATAATGTTTTATCACGACCAACAAAAAAGAGAAATCGTTGAAAACTTAGTTTTTTTGGTAAAATCAGGGCTGACAGAACACGAATCCTTAGATCACTATTTCAATATTATGATGTTGTATCCAGGAACCCCCGTAAGGAAAAATCTGGAGAGAAAGACAGGCACAAAGCTTGACCTGACACAGCTACCAAACAGCAGAGCATTTATTGAAAATCACGAAGTATATAACATATATACCGCCTATATAGACAACTTTGCAATCCCACTACTAAATCAACTCGAACAAGCAATCGCATCAAACATTGAAAAAATCGGGACACATACGTCGCTTACAGAGACAGCCTACCTCTCCTTGCTAAATATTCACTTAAAGCATATGCCATTCAAAGTTTTATGGTGGCTTTGCCACAACACAGATAAAACAACTGAAATTAACCGCGAGCCATTCTTTACCAACTATGTGGCAACAATCAACAAAGCTATCGCCGATGACAAACCGGTCAACGCGCCCAAACTCAAAATCCTAGAAACACCGACAACTGGTTCAGGAGGTAGGAGAGGTGAACTTATAGTTAGATCCTTATAACCAACATTCAAACGGGTGATTTATGGACAACCGCTCAATTCGCATAGGCATTAGCGGCGACGTAGAGAAACTAAAACAATTCGTTCAGTATCGCACTGACAACAACCATATATATAATCAAACACCGATTCGCCACTTTAGTTTGGGTATACGCCCTTGGGATAAAATAGAAAGCTCATTAACTGATATATGCCTATCTGCAGACTTTACGATGTCCGCACACCCCGTAGACATCAATTTCTCAGGGGTTACTGACTTGGCAGACTTAAAAAACCTGAAGGAGGCGCTAGCCACACTTCCTATAATTTATATCGAGGAAGACATCGGGATTTGGAGGAATGGCAATCTATTTTTGGGCGCTCACCAAACCAATCCGCCTATGAATAAAGAAACATTAAAAACCACTGCTGACAATGCCAGATTCATAAATGACTACTTTGAAATACCTGTAGTCTTGGAAAACCCACCAATCTATAGCGAATTTGGAAACATAGAATTTTGGGAGTTTTACCTAGAGCTGTGCAGGCGCTCTGAATGCATGATGGCGTTTGATATTGGGCACTATCTTGGCTACTGTAAAACTAAAGGTCTAGCGTTCGATTTGCCCTGCGCTGCCCACGAAATCTGGAATCTAATTAAGACGCTACACATCTCAGGAGTGAAGTCTTGGCTATGGAATGGTATTCCCGTCTGGCTTGACCAACATTCAGACCACTTCAACAACGAACTAACCGAAACATTTAAAAGCGCGGTAATAAAAAGCCTAAAAACGCACAACATTTTGTTGGAAATGGAGGGAGCATCGCTAGACGTTGAAAACAGCAACATACTTCTCATAAAAAAGGCGCTCATAGAAGCGAATAAAAAATGAAGAAATCCTGCTACATCTCAACAACTATATTTTTCTCAAAAATATATGAATCTAATAACTTGCTATCAACTCCAACATCCTCGGAAGAAAAACACTTCTCGTTTGAAAGCATCAGAAGGTATTTAGACATCTCTAGGCACATCAGTAGAAGATGGCCCTATACGATCAGGTATCTAGAATCAATTCACGGAGAGGAAGTTTTAATCGCCGTATTCGATCGCTTTGATAAAACCTCGAAAATTTACAAAAATTTAAACGCCGCGGCGTGTGAAATTTTTCTACAGAAGATAAAAACTCAATCCCCCCCTATCCATTACGAACTACTGCTTTACGAAGATTTTCGAAATAGGAGAGACACACAATACAAATATGTCTCTACCCCGCCCGCAGGACGTTCTCGCACTTTAGTTCCTTTCGACTTGGACTCCATTTACACGACACTAATGTTTTATGGTAGAGCTCATGCCCCGTCGATCTTTTATAAAAATCTAGTACTTGAACCCGGCAAAACTTTCAGGGTCAGCCTATGAAAAGCGCCACCAATATTGTCTCCCGCTCAGACGCACTATATGGTGGCATCGCGATGGGTGTAACGATACTAGAACTGGCTCTGATAGCAACCAACCCTAAGCTTGGGAGTTTTTCCTTAGAGTTCTCGCTCATTACACAGCTGCTAATTTCCCTGGTTATTGAGTTTTACGTTGGGCATTCGTTTGCAAACCGTTTTGGCACGGCATACACAACAATTTACGGTTTCATATTCAAGTTTGCATGCGCTATTTTTTTAACCACCGGATTTTATTTAGCACTACTCGACTACTGGCATGTTAGTTGGTGTTTGATACTTATTTCATTCACCTTCGACTCAATAGGCACTGGCTGCCTGCGATCATCTTTCAGGCCGGCCTACAACGACCTCCACCTGCACCTTACTGGACATAGCGCAGATTACGTGGGTGCTTTTAAAAAATACCTGCACATACGCATAGGGACTCCATTAACTTTATTACTGATAGCATCACTCATGATGAGTAGCGGATACTACCTGTACGCCATGCTAGTGACGATGTTGCCAATATTACTATGCCGAGTCATTCAGACTTACGTCTCCTACCATGACCTCAAGCCAGTCCTCACTAAAAAGAACAGCTCAAAGCACCGAACTCGCCTTTATTATATTCAGCACTTTGCAGTCATCTCTAAATACCCAAGCCAGTTTTTGGGATACGTAGCAGGCAATACTTTTGAGATGTTGATCCTCATGTACGCAATTGGCTTATTATATCGACACAAACCCTCGACAGACATACCTGAAGGTTTATCTTGGCTAGGAAGCTCACTAACAGCCTTTGTAGTTTTTTTGGCGTCTACGGTTCTCGGAGTCGTCGGACTATCCCAGCCCACACTGAAAAAATCCGGCTCAACATTTTCATTTTTTTGTTTTTTCATAACCGTTGCCATATCCCTGCCAACGGCCATTGACAACACAAACACTTCATACTTCCTGATTCTTTCCGCCTTCTGTTTTTTTGGGGCTGGGATTGGAATCATAATGACCAGAGTCACATCAAATGAAGTTCTAGATCGTGCATGCAGACAGGAAATATTCTCTTTCTTTCTAATCACCGAACTCATAACGACAATTGCGGTTATATTTACAGTTATGGTAAGCAGCCTTTTCTTTTCTCCAGAGAAAATAATGAATGGGCTAAGCTATGGTTTAATAATGCTCATGGGAGCTTACTGCTTTTCTACTACTTACAAACAGCTGAAAGAAAAGTAAATTTTCAATGTAAACCAGCGTCAGCCAACCTATTTGTCACTGGCCCACCGCCATCGGGGTGGGACGGTGCGACAAGCACCCTCCCACATTTTTGATCGAGTCGGCCGTCAGAGTACGTAGCGCATGATCGCCACAAAGTGCAGCAAACTCCCGCCAATCACAAACAAATGCCAGATCCCATGGGAATGCCGCAGGCGGTCCTCCAGGGCAAAGAAGATGATGCCGACGGTGTACAACACCCCGCCCGCCGCCAGCCAGGTGAAACCCGCCGTGCCCAGCGCAGCGATCAGCGGCTTGACTGCCACCAGCACGATCCAGCCCATCACCGCATAGATCACGATCGACAAGATCCGCGCCTCGGAACGGGGCTTGATCTCTTGCAGGATGCCGATCACCGCCAACCCCCACACGATGCCGAACAGCGTCCAGCCCCACGGCCCCCTTAACGACACCAGGCAAAACGGCGTGTAGCTGCCGGCGATCAACAGGTAGATCGAAAAGTGATCGACCTTCTGCATGATCTCCTTACGTCGCCCGCGCACGCTGTGGTACACGGTCGACGCGCTGTACAACACCAGCAGCGTGACGCCATAGATCGCCACGCTGACGATCTTCCAGGGGCTGCCATCCAGGCTCGCCACCACCAACATCCACACCGCCCCCGCAAAAGCCGCCACCGCGCCGAGCAGGTGGCTCCAGGCGTTGAATCGTTCACCGTGATACATGCGCCACTGACCTCCGATTCCCGTTAGCAATGAGGGGCTAGGGTCCAGCGTTGTGGGGGAGAGTGCAAGGGGCTAGCCAAAGAGTCCCAAAAAGGGACCGATGAGTCCCTTTTTGGGAACGCTCAAGTGTTAAGCCGCAGAGGAAGGGGAAATCTGTTCCAGTGCTCGATCCACCAACAACTGCCCAAACTCTGCCATTTGCTGGATCCCGAGCATGATTGCGCGCTGGGAGGTGTCCAGGTCGAAGGCCAGGTTGCAGGTCATGGCGCTGAGGGACGACAAGGTTTCGCTGGCGTTGACCAGCAGCGCTTCGGTGTCTTGGTGAGGGTTGACGGTGAAGAGGTGCCTGGGGGGATTGGGGGTGGGTTTGATCATGATTTACAGCTCCGATATGTGATGGAGACTGCCCTCTTCCGCTTGCACGCGAATAAAGGTGGCAGCCGTGCGCAGGTGTGCAAGACCGGGCATATCGGACCCCGGCAGACCCCGAGGGATCTCCCACGCACAGCCGCCATAACAAATACAGCAGGCATGAAAAACGCCCGTTGAAAGGCTATGGGCGTTGGTGCGCCGACATGAAACCGGACTTGCACGTCCGTGTCACCGTTTTTTGCGATGACGGGACGAAGACTAGGCGCGCTGGCTGCACGCGACAAGTTCACGCCTGGCCCAAAATCTTGCAGGAAAAATCCGAGGCATCGCCCAACGTCGACAAACAAGAAGTTTCATACAACGTTTTAGGGTTGTTGCTCGGAACTGACCCTTCTAGCCTTTTTAGCCGAATGCCCAGCGCCATAAAAAGGATCCAGAATGCCCATACACCCTCCCCCTCACCCAGGCGAAATCCTGCTTGAAGACGTGATCCCTGCCCTAGGCATCACCATCACCGAAATGGCCGGGCGTCTGGGGTTTGCTCGTGAGACGTTTTCAAGGATTTTGCACGGGCGTGCGCCGGTAAGCCCGGATTTGGCGGTGCGGCTGGAACGGGCAGGCGTGAGCACTGGGCAGCTGTGGCTGTCGATGCAGAGTGCCTATGATTTGTGGCAGGCCGAGCATCGGGAACAGCCGGTGATTGAGCGGTTTGCGCGGATTGAGTAACGGGCACAGCGCTCAAGGCACAGAAGATCCACTGTGGGAGCTGGCTTGCCTGCGATAGCGGTGTGTCAGTCACAGCATCAACATCTGACACACCGCTATCGCAGGCAAACCAGCTCCCACATTCGATCTTCACAGGGCTTGAAATCAGGCCAATCCGGACTCCACCAACAACGCTTCCAACCCCAGAAAATCCGGCACCTTCGCCACATGCTTCCCCACCTGCACCGCCGCCAGCTCCCTCGCCACAATAGAGTTCGGCAGGCAGATTCATGCATTGTTTGAGGCTGTTGCTCGGGCAGGTCTGGCCGCAGTTACAACTGCATGTCTATTTTCACCGCTCCCAAACCTTCAAGCGGATAGCTTCGGTACTCGTGGACTTCTCCATGAACAATCAGGTGGATAACTCCGTCCACCCGGTTCACTTGGACGTCAGGCTCTTTGGTTTTCATAAAAGGATGGGCAGAAACCAGCGCTGCCAATATCTCCTGATCACTGCCCAAGTCCTTATGCACATAGTACCTGTAGGAAAAACCCACGGTCGCCCCACCCTGCCCGTCCCGAACCCCATAGATCGACCTACCGTTATCCAACGCATACTTGAACACCACTTGATCCAATTCCGGTGTGCCAGGGCTCATCAACCAGCCAACCCCCAGGTAGCCGAGACACACCACTAGCAGCCCATTGAGCAGGCCCTGTACCAGCCGATTAGTAGCCTTGGGACCTGGCATATTCGATACCCTCCTTGATCCAATACTGATCACTATGGTCATCGCCGTATGGCGCATCGCCCCACCAATCGCCAAATTCCGCTCGGGAGGTGCCAGCTGCCTTTTGCGCGGCGCCTGCGGCCCTTAGCAAGACACCTTCAGGAATGCCCAGCACCGTTCCGGTGACGCCATAGTTGAAGTTGCCGAATGCCTCGTATTCCCGACTTTTCTGTTTGTAATCCCAGGGGCCACGCCCTCGGACCTGTGAGTAAAACCACGAATAGGTAAACGCCGAACCCGGTTTCAGATGCAACCGTCGGTTATTGGCCAAGGCGATATTGTCTTGCAGCGAAACGCCCGGAGGCGTAGGAGGGACAGCCATTTGCGAGTCCTTGCGGATGGGGATGAGTGCTGAAAACTAGCACTCAAAAATCGGCAAAAACTCAGCAAACCAACTTACAGACATTTCAGACAGTGTTTGATAACTGGACCTACACAGAAGACCAAACGTGGGAGGGGCTCAGGCCAAGCCTGATTCCACCAGCAAGGCTTCCAGCCCCAGCAAATCCGGCACCTTCGCCACATGCTCGCCCACCTGCACCGCCGCCAGCTCCAGCGGGCACAGCGGCACGTCCACATAACTCAACTGGCTATCGAGCTTGTACGAACGCGGAATCCCCTGGATCACCAGCGCAATGAACTTCAACGTCGGCCGCCCACCCAGGGCGTTCAGCACCACGATCCGCGAGCGCTCGGCGGTCACGACCGCTTCGCCGCACGCGGCTTCAAAGCTGATCAGCGGCAGTTGTTGATCACGCCAGGTCACTTGGCGCAGATACCACGGTGGCGCATCGCTGGCCGGTTCGCCGCGCTGGAAGTCGATCAGCTCGGCGATGGCGACGTTGGGCAGCACCAGGTGGCGGTCGGCCAGGGGCAACAACAGGCCGGTGAGTTGGCTGGTGCGGTGGTCAAGCATGGGACTTGCTCCAGTAGGCGATGCTTTCCAGCAGCACCGACTCTTGGTACGGCTTGCCGAGGTAGTCGTTGACGCCGATGGCCATGGCGCGGTCGCGGTGTTTCTGGCCGGTGCGCGAGGTGATCATGATGATCGGCAGGCGCATCAGGCGCGGGTCGTTGCGCACCTGGATCGCCACTTCGAAGCCGTCCATGCGCGGCATTTCGATGTCGAGCAGCATCAGGTCCGGGGTGTGTTCTTCAAGCACGGCGATGGCGTCGATGCCGTCTTTGGCGGTCAGGACGTTCATGCCATTGCGCTCCAGCAGGCGGCTGGTGACTTTGCGTACGGTGACCGAATCGTCCACCACCAGCACCAGCAGCGGGCGTTTTTTCAGCGGGTCGTTGAGCACCAGCGGCGCGTCCACTGCCTGCGCCGGCAAGGCCGGTTGGCGGGCACGGATATGCGCGAGCAAGTCGATGATCAGCACCACGCGGCCATCGCCGAGGATGGTCGCGCCGGACAAGCCCTGTACCCCGGCAAACTGCGGGCCCAGGCCCTTGACCACAATCTCCCGCGTGCCGGCCATGGCATCCACATGCACCGCCACCCGCCGTTCATTGCATTGCACCAACAGCACCGGCACCGGCTGGTATTGGCCAAGCAGCTTGGGACGGCTGACGGTGTGCAGCAGGTCGCCCAGGTAAAACAGTTCGTAGCGCTGGCCGGCGTATTCATAACGCGGCGGATCTTGCTGATAGTGCCCGGCCAGCTCGTGGGGCAGCACCCGCACCAGGCCCTCGATGGTGTTGAGCGGGATCGCGTATTGATCGTCCGCACACTGCACCATCAGCGCCCGGTTGACCGACACGGTAAACGGCAGGCGAATGCGAAAGTGCACGCCGACACCCGGCGTCGACTCAATAAACATCGAGCCACCGAGCTGGCGCACTTCTTCATGCACCACGTCCATGCCCACGCCGCGCCCGGAAATCTGGGTGATCTTTTCCGCCGTGGAAAAACCCGGTTGCAGGATGAACTGCAACACGTCGCGGTCGCTGATCTCCTGGTTGGGGTCGAGCAGGCCACGCTTGATCGCCTTGCGCCGCACCGCTTCGAGCGGCACACCGGCGCCGTCGTCGCGCATGTCGAAAACGATGTCACCGCCTTCGTGGGTCAGGTCCAGGGTAATGCAACCCTTCTCCGGCTTACCCGCCAGCAGGCGCGCATCACGGGACTCCAGGCCGTGGTCGACGGCGTTGCGCAGCATGTGTTCCAGCGGCGCCGCCATGCGTTCCAGCACGTTGCGATCCATCTCGCCTTCGGCGTTGCCGACGATGAATTCGACGTCCTTGCCCAGCTCGCCCGCCACCTGGCGCACGATGCGCTTGAGCCGCGGCAACATGCGCTCGAACGGCACCATGCGCGTGCGCATCAGGCCTTCTTGCAACTCGGTGTTGATGCGCGCCTGTTGCTGCAACAGGTCGTGGGCATCGCTGTTGCGCCGCTCGAGGGTGTCCTTGAGGTCGAGCAGGTCGGAGGCCGATTCAGACAAGGCGCGGGACAGTTGCTGCAACTGCGAATGGCGGTCCATTTCCAGCGGATCGAACTCTTCATAACCCAGGCGCTCGGCCTCGGCCTGCTGGCGGCTGAGGATACGGCCCTGGGTTTCGGTGTCGAGGCGCCGCAGTTGGTCGCGCATGCGCTCGATGGTGGTTTCCACCTCGCTCAGGGCAATGCGCGCATCATTGACCTGCTGCTCGATACGCCCACGGAAGATCGAGGTTTCACCGGCCAGGTTGACCAGGTCATCCAGCAAGTCGGCGGAAATCTTCACCATGTCGGCAGCGGGATCAACCACCGTCTCGGCCTTGCCTGCCGGCAACGCCACCGGCAGCACCGGCTCGTTGCTCGGGTGCACCAGGCTTTTGATGCGTTCGATGAGTTTGTCCACCGAGCCCACCGGCAAGCCGTCCGCGACCGCATCGATCATCTGCGCCAAACGGTCGTGACAACCTTGCAGCAGCGCGAACAGTTCCGCCGACGGCGCGAGCAAACCGGCCGACAAGCCTTCGTAAAGAAACTCCAGCTCGTGGGCCAAATCGCCAATCGGGCCGATCTCGACCATGCGCGCCCCGCCCTTGAGGGTATGCAGGTCGCGCAGCAGGGTTTCGACTTCCTGGCGGTTGCCCGGCTCGGCCTGCCAGCGCAGCAAGGCACTGCCGGAACTGTCGAGAATATCGGCGGCTTCTTCGAGGAAAATATCCAGCAACTCAGGGTCGGCGCCGGGGCTTTCCAGCGCCTGGGGCGCGGTGGGCGGCGGCGCGCTTTGGCGCAAGGCACGCACCTTGGCCACCAGTTCGGCGCTGTCGCTCAGGGGCTGTTGGTGTTGCAGTTCTTCCAGTTGCAAGGCCAGCCGTTCATGGCTGGCCATCAGCACCTGGGCCAACTCGGCGGAGTAACTGTAGCGGCGGTCTACCAAGCCTTCGTAGAGGCCTTCCAACTCATGGGCCAGCTCGGCCACCGGGCCGATTTCGGCCATGCGCGCACCGCCCTTGAGGGTGTGCAGGTCACGTTGCAGTGACGACAACGGTGCGCTGCTCTCGGGCTCCAGCAGCCAGCGCTTGAGGGACTGCCCGGCGCTGTCGAGGATGTCCACGGCTTCTTCGAGGAATATCTCGACGATCTCGTCGTCCACTGCCGTCTCGTGTTCCAGTTTCGCCGTGGCGGCGCCCAGTTCGGCGATGCTCAGCGCGTGGCTGCCGTGGCTCTTGACCAGGCCAGTGGCGGACGGGTCGAGGGCTTCGTCCAGCAGTTCGCGCAGGGCTTGCAGGCGGGTGGGCACCGGGCTGATTTCCTGGCCGGCGGCCAGTTGGTCGAGCATGTTGATCAGCGCGTCATGGGCCAGTTCGGCTTCATGGAAGAAGCGCTCGCTGACCGCCAGGCTGCTCTCTTCCACGGCGCCGTACAGATCAAGCAGCGCTTCGCAGAGTTCGTCAATGGCGTGCAGGTCGGCGATGTGCGCGCCCTCCCCCAGCGTGGTCAGCTCGTCAAGCAGCGCAGTGAGTTCCTGGCGTTCGCCGGGGTGCTGTTGCCAGCGGCGCAGCAGGGTTTCGGCATCGAGCAGGATGTCCATGCCCTGGGCCAGGAAGTTGGCGATCAATTGTGGGTCGCGCTTGATGCGCAGGCCGGTGTTCGGCGCATCGAGCAGCGCGGCCAACTGATGATCGAGCAGGGCCTGGATGCGCTTGATCAGGTCCGGCGCGCCTTTGATCGGTGCCAGCGGGTCGCGGTCCAGGTGGCGCAAGCCGCGCTGGAACAGGCCCTCGGCTTCCAGCAGCAACTCCACCTCATCCAGGTCCAGCGGCAGGCGATGGGCCTTGTACTCGCGGGTCAGGTGATCCAGCGGGCGCGCCAGTTCGGCGATGGGCAACACGCCGGCCATATAGGCGCTGCCCTTGAGGGTATGCAGGGCGCGTTGCAGTTCATCGCTGACTTGCAGCGGCACATGCTCGGCGGCCTGGTGCAGGAAGTGGTTGAGGCTTTCCAGGTGGCTTTGGACCTCGTTGCGGAAGATCTCCAGCAGCATCGGGTCGTGGGGTTCGGCGGCAGGTGCCGGCGCGCCGCTGGCCAGGGCGTGAGCGCGGGCGGCCAGGGCGTCGACTTCATCGCGTTGGTGCTGGTCGTCAGTCGCGAAGTCGGCGATCAATTCCGGCAGCAGGGCGACGGCGTCGTCCAGCACCTGTTGCACGTCGGGCCCCAGCGCCACGCTGCGTTCCAGCACACGGTTGAGCAGGTTTTCCACGGCCCAGGCCAGCTCCGCCAATACCAGCGCACGCACCATGCGCCCGCTGCCCTTGAGCGTGTGGAAGGCGCGGCGCATTTCGCCCAAAGCCGCCTTGTCGGCGCCGTTGGACAGGTGGCGGTGCAGCACGTCGAGGACTTCATCGGTTTCTTCGAGGAACACTTCGCGCAGTTCATCGTCGATCGGTTCTTCGTCGGCCGGTGGCGGCAGCAGGCTGCCGGGGCGTTGCAGGGCCGGCGGGTTGAGCCGCGACGTGGGGTTGGCCAGGGCATCGAACTGCGACTGGCTCGGCGTGGCGTCCACCGTCAACGCGCCGTCCGGTGCCGCCAGCGCCTGGCGCCAGGGTTTCTCCGCCGGCAGGTAACCCAGCGCCGCCAGGCCCTGGGTGGCAGTTTCCAGGACCCGTTCGCCATCGGCGTCGGGGTCCTGGAGCATGCGTTCGAGGTAGTACTCCAGGCTGCTGATCACATCGGCAAAATGCCCCAGCTCGGTTTCGGACGGCGGCACCTCGTTGACCATCAACTGTTCGTCGACGTAATGGGTGCAACCGCGCATCAGGCTCGCCGCCCGTGGCAGCGGGATCATCGCCAGCGCGCCGCGCACCTGGCTGAGCAGTTCCGGCAAAGACTCCAGGCGCTGGCTGTCCCAGTCGGCTTCGACGCAATCGATCACTAGTTCCTTGGCCTGGCGCAGGCACTGGCAGGACTCGCGGATCACCAACTGGTGGATCTGGGTCAGGTCGGTGGTGGGCAGGCGGCTTTCCTCGCGGCTTTCCGGCTCGACCGTGCCGACCATTCCCGCCAACGTGGCTTCGACGTAGAGCAAGGCACCGGCGACGTCCATCAACACGGCGTCGTTGGGTTCGCGCTGGCCCTGGGCCAGGCTCAGCACCACGGCGAGTTGGTCGATGATCACTTTGCGCGGCTGGCCAAAGCCCAGCACTGCCAGGGTATCGGCGATCTGCCGCAGTGGTGCGAGTAGCGCATCGAGGTCGCTGGTGTGCTGGCGGTCGCTGCGCACGAACAGGTCGAGGCGCTCCTTGACCCGCACCAGCTCTTCGCACAAGGCGCCGAGCACCGAGCCCATGGCGTTGCGATCCGGCCCGGCCAGCCGTGCGCGTTCGGCGTCTACCACGGCACTGTCGGGCAAGGCTTCGTCGAGACCGTAACGTTCCTTCAGGCTTTGCATGCGCGGTGTCGGTCGGGTGACCTTGGCCACGTAGAACAGCAGGCTCTTGAGCAGGTCATCCGGCGCCGGCTGGTTGATCCCGCCGATGCCCTGGGCCAACAGGCGCTTGAGTTGCTTGTCACTGGCCTTGAGCAGGCTGCGCAGTGCCGGGCTGTTGGCGATCACGCCGGTGAGCATGCCTTCGACCAGCGCCGAGGTGACTTGCCACAGCGGCAACAACGGCGCGCCCTGGCACAGCGTTTCGAGGCGGGCGAAAACCCGTGCCATGTCTTCCAGGTTGCTGGGCCCGTGGTCTTCACGCAGCAGCCCGGCAAGGGCTTGTTGCAGCAGTTGGTGCCACTGGCGCAGTTGTTCTTGCAGGTCGGGAGGCGCACGTTGGGCCAGCACGTCGTCGGGCAGCGGCGCAATCGAGAGCAGTTGCGGGCTGAACAGGCTGGTTTCCGACAGCAGGCTTTCACCCCGCGCACTGCGCAGGTCGTTGAGCAACGGCAACACCACCAACGGCAGGTCGCGGCGGGCGCTGTGCACGCGGTCAAGGTACAGCGGCAGTTGGCCGAGGGCTTGTTGCAGCAGGCGCACGCTTTCGTCGCGCTGGCTGACCTGGCCGGCCTGGAAGGCCAAGGCCAGGTGCTCGATCTCTTCGGCCAGCAGCGCCGCGCCGTAGAACTCGACCATTTGCAGCGCGCCATGCACCTGGTGGATACCGGCCAGGCACTGGTCGATGACGGCGCTGTCGTTGGTTTCGACAAACGCATCCAGCGCCGAACGGGCCTGTTTCAGGGTTTCGGCAATGTCGCCCTTGACCCATTCGAGGGCCACGTAGTCGTGCCGATCAACCATAACTGCTCCGCTTAGAATTCGTGGGTTGCTGGTAGTGCATCGCTCTCCAGACCAGAGGAGATCAACTGTGGGAGCGGGCTTGCTCGCGAATGCGGTGGGTCAGCCGGCATCTGTATTACCGCATTCGCGAGCAAGCCCGCTCCCACACAAGCCCGCATTCACATTGGGATGGTATTTCAATCATCCACCTGCTTGGCGGGCGGGAGGGTGAACCCCGACACCGACCTGCGCAACTGGCTGGCCATTTTCGCCAAATTGCCGATGCTCTCGGCGGTCGCGGTCGAGCCCGAAGACGTCTGGCTGGTGATCTGCTGGATCACGTTCATGGTCAGCGAAATCTGCCCCGCCGAAGACGTCTGTTGCTGCGCCGCATTGGAGATGCTCTGGATCAGCGCCGCCAGGGTTTTCGACACGCCTTCGATCTCTTCCAGCGCCACCCCAGCGTCTTGCGCCAGCCGCGCGCCGCGTACCACTTCGGTGGTGGTCTGCTCCATGGAGATCACGGCTTCGTTGGTGTCGGCCTGAATGGCGCGCACCAGGGTTTCGATCTGCCGCGTCGCCGCCGAGGAACGTTCGGCCAGGCGTTGCACTTCATCGGCGACCACCGCGAAACCACGCCCGGCATCCCCGGCCATGCTCGCCTGGATCGCCGCGTTGAGCGCGAGGATGTTGGTCTGGTCGGCGATGTCGTCGATCAGGCTGACGATGTCGCCAATTTCCTGGGACGACTCGCCCAGGCGCTTGATGCGCTTGGCGGTGTCCTGGATCTGCTCGCGGATGTTGTCCATGCCGTGGATGGTGTTGTGCACCACCTCGTTGCCTTTGTTGGCGATTTCCACCGAGCGCTCCGCCACCGCCGAAGATTCGGCGGCGTTGGCCGAAACCTGGTCGATGGACTGGGCCATCTGGTTGATCGCGGTGGACGCTTCGGCGATCTGCTGGGCCTGATGCTCCGAGGCCTGGGCCAGGTGCATGGCGGTAGCCTGGGTGTCCTGCACTGCGCCCGCGACCTGGCCGGCGGTGAGGTTGATGGTGGCGACCAGGTCGCGCAACTGGTCGACCGAATAGTTGATCGAGTCGGCGATGGTGCCGGTGAAGTCTTCGGTCACCGAGGCGGTCACGGTGAGGTCGCCGTCGGCGAGGTCTTCGATTTCATCGAGCAGGCGCATGATCGCGTTCTGGTTGCGCTCGTTCTTCTCGGCGGTTTCGTGCAGTTGGCGATTGGTCTCGCGCACCATCACCAGGCCGATCAGGATGATCGAAGCCAGCGCCAGCAAGCCCAGCACGTAGCCGCCGATGGTATCGAAGGTGCGCCCGCTGGCGAGGTTTTCAAACCCGGTGGCCAGGTGCGAGGCTTCATCGAGCAGGGTTTGCGAGAGGTTGAAGATGTTGCTCGCCGACGCACGCACCTGGAACAGTTGCGGCGAGGTTTCGAGGATTTCATCCACGGAGCCGGAGACAAACTCGAACAGTTCCGCAATCTCCGCCAGCCGCGCACGGGCGTCGCGGTCCTCGACCTGGGTGATGCGCAGCCCGGCGTTGCCCTGGAGCATGCCGTTGAGCACCTGGCCGAAGCGGTTGGCATCACGGCCAAACGCATCGGCGGCCTGCACGGCGGTTTCGTCGCCGGCGAGCACGGTGTTGACCGCACCGAGGATGCGTTCGGCGAGCAGCGATTGGCGCTGGGCCAGCGCCACCTGGCTGGCCGGGGCGCCGCGTTGCAACAGGATGTCGACGACTTTTTCCGACTCCATCTGCAATTGCGGCACGGTTTCGGCGAGGGTCGCGGCCACCTGGTGCAGGGACAGCACGGTCTGTTCGCTGGCGAGGATCGCGTCGGTGTTCTTCAGCAGCGCTTCCCAGTCGGTCTGCACCGCACGCATCTCGGCGCGCACCGCGCTGGGGGCGGCGGGCAGGCCGGTTTGCGGGTCGCCTTTTTTCAGGTAGCCCCAACGCTGGGCGAAGTCGTTGCGCGCCTCGCCGAGCAGCTTGAACGCGGCGGCTTTACCGGCGGCGGCTTCGGTGGCGTTCTTGGCGATGCGCTGGGACAACACGCGCAATTCACCGGCGTGGCCGATGTACTGCTTGTCGTAGGTGGACTGGGTGTTGAGGTAGGCGAAGTTGGCAAACAGCAGCATGATGAACACGATCAGCGCGATAAACAGCACGATGATCTGTGAGCGGCTGTGCGAGGCGGCCTGGGGTTTGGGCGTGGTAGCGGTGGTCATGCGGCGACATCCATGAAGCCAGGGGCCTGGGCCAGGGCGAAGGGGCTGAAGACCTGCCATGGCTGATCGCCGTCGAACTGGCCCTGGATAAACGGCGCGCCGGGGGTGACGTTCACCCGCAATGCGTCTTGTGCGAAATGCTGCATGCCCACCACCTCGTCCACCAACAGCCCGACAAACAGGTCGTTGTATTCCACCACCAGTACGCGCCGTTGCTTGCTCGCCTTGGACAGCGCCTGGCCGAGGAACCCACCGAGGTCCATCACCGGCAACAAGCGTCCACGCAGATTAGCCACACCCTTGACCCAGGTCTTGACCCCGGGCATTAAAGTGCAGCGCGGCTCATGCAGGACTTCGGCGACTTCGCCCATGGGCGCGACGAACCAGTGCGCGCCCACGCGAAAGCCGATGCCGCTCCAACCCTGCTGCCGGGTTTCCTGGGACGGCAGGTCGGCAGCCAGCAGGCGGCAGCGGCGGTCGATGTCCAGCAACAGCTCGAAGGCGGTTTGCGACTCGGTCATGATCGCCTGCCGTCAGCCGGCCAACACCTTGTTCAGGGTGGCGATCAGGGTGTCTTCATCCACCGGCTTGGTCAGGTAATCCTTGGCGCCCTGGCGCGCGCCCCAGATCTTGTCGGTTTCCTGATCCTTGGTGGTGATGATGATAATCGGGATGCCGTTGGTTTCCGGCTCCTTGGACAGCTGGCGGGTGGCCTGGAAGCCATTGAGGCCCGGCATCACGATGTCCATGAGGACGGCATCAGGTTTTTCCTGGCGGGCCAGGGCCACGCCGTCTGCGCCGTTTTCGGCCTTGAGGACTTCGTGGCCATGCTTTTCCAGCATGCCGGTCAATTTGTACATTTCAGTCGGCGAATCGTCGACGATCAGAACACGTGCCATGGTTTTCCCCACTAACTTGGTAGACGCCGGCCCTTGTGGGGCGGTGTCAGTGTGCTTGTTCTACTGCGGCGAAGGCAGGCACGTAGGCCTTGATCGCGCCCAGCAGTTCTTCCTTGCTGAAAGGCTTGGTCAAAAACTGATCGACACCGACGATACGCCCCTTGGCCTTGTCGAACAGGCCGTCCTTGGAGGACAGCATGATCACCGGGATCGACTTGAACGCCGGGTTGTTCTTCACCAGGGCGCAGGTCTGGTAGCCATCCAGGCGCGGCATCATGATGTCGACAAAAATAATGTGCGGGTGATGATCAACAATCCGCGCCAGGGCATCGAAACCGTCGATGGCCGTGATGACCTCGCACCCCGCGTTCTTCAACAGGGTCTCGGCGGTACGGCGGATCGTCTTTGAATCGTCGATCACCATCACTCTCAAGGCGTTGGAATGCTGTTCCATATCTGCTCTACCATCGCCACAGCGAATCGGTTTTCGGTGTGTACTGCCTGACGTCTCACAGGGTGAGTGCCGCAAGCCTTGGATCTCAAGGGCTGCTGCGCTGTGGCAGTCTTTTTAGCACAGTCTCCGGGCGCAATCTATCGAGCAACCGGCCAGGTGGTTTTTCCTTGACCCACAACAGCCGCAGCGCCACTCTGACGCCACTTTTATGCGCCCTAATTTGCTAGAGGAAATCCCCCATGAGCGTTCGCGTCGGCATTGTCATGGACCCTATCGCCAGCATTTCCTATAAAAAGGACAGCTCGCTGGCCATGCTCCTGGCCGCCCAGGCCCGCGGCTGGACCTTGTTCTATATGGAACAGCGCGACCTGTACCAGGGCGACGGCGAGGCCCGCGCGCGCATGCGCCCGCTGCAGGTGTTTGCCAACCCCGAGAAGTGGTTCGAACTGGGAGACGAAACCGACAGTTCCCTGAGCGACCTGGACGTGATCCTGATGCGCAAGGACCCGCCGTTCGACATGGAGTTCGTCTACTCCACCTACCTGCTGGAGCAGGCCGAACGCGCCGGTGTGTTGATCGTCAACAAACCGCAAAGCCTGCGCGACTGCAATGAAAAGCTGTTCGCTACCCTGTTCCCACAATGCACGCCGCCGACCGTGGTCAGCCGCCGTGCCGACGTGTTGCGTGAATTTGCCGCCAAGCACGGTGATGTAATCCTCAAGCCGCTGGATGGCATGGGGGGTACGTCGATCTTCCGTCACCGCGCCGGCGATCCGAACCTGTCGGTGATCCTGGAGACCCTGACCGCCCTGGGCACCCAGCAGATCATGGGCCAGGCTTACCTGCCGGCGATCAAGGACGGCGACAAGCGCATCCTGATGATCGACGGCGAGCCGGTGGATTACTGCCTGGCGCGGATCCCGGCAGCCGGCGAGACCCGTGGCAACCTGGCGGCCGGTGGACGTGGCGAAGCACGGCCGCTGTCGGACAAGGATCGTTGGATCGCCTCCCAAGTCGGACCAACCCTGCGGGAAAAAGGCCTGTTGTTTGTAGGCCTGGACGTGATCGGTGAGCACCTGACCGAAATCAACGTCACCAGCCCGACCTGCATCCGCGAGATCGACAACGCGTTCGGCACCAATATCGGCGAAATGCTGATGGCTGCCATCGATCGCAAGCTACAAGCCAAGTGACATAGAACAGCCGGACACAAACCAACATTGCGTTATCATGCGCCACCTGTGAAACGCGCGATGTTGGTTCCTCTGTCATGACACTCCCGTCCGAACTGCCCCCCGAACTCTCCCACAGCAGGGTGCGCCCGGCTGATCGGCTCGGATTTACCCTGTTCCTGGCTGCGTTGATTCACCTGGCCCTGCTCCTCGGCGTGGGTTTCACCATGGTCGAACCCAAGCAGATCACCAAGACCCTGGAAATCACCCTCGCCACGTTCAAGAGCGAAAAGAAGCCCGAGAAGGCCGATTTTCTCGCCCAGGACAACCAGCAAGGCAGCGGCACCCTGGACAAGAAAGCGGTGCCCAAGACTACGCAAGTGGCGCCATTCCAGGACAACAAGGTCAACAAAGTCAGCCCACCGCCGACGCCCAAGCCCGAGGTCCAGCAGACGGTACCCAAGCCCACCGTGACCACCGTCGCGCCAAAACCGCAGAAAGCGCCGGTGCAACGCGAAAAAGCCAAGACCGAGCCGCAGCCCCAGCCCGTCAAGCCGGCGCCGACCTTCGACAGTTCGACGCTGACCGACGAAATCTCCAGCCTCGAAGCCGAACTGGCCAACGAACAACAGCTGTACGCCAAACGCCCGCGCATCTACCGGCTGAATGCCGCCTCGACCATGCGTGACAAGGGCGCCTGGTATAAGGATGAGTGGCGCAAGAAGGTCGAGCGCATCGGTAACCTCAACTATCCTGAAGAGGCCCGTCGCCAGCAGATTTATGGCAATTTGCGCTTACTGGTGTCGATCAACCGCGATGGTTCGTTATATGAAGTGCTGGTACTCGAGTCCTCCGGCCAGCCCTTGCTGGACCAGGCCGCCCAGCGCATCGTGCGCCTGGCCGCACCTTTTGCACCGTTTACCGGCGACCTGAACGACGTCGACCGCCTGGAAATCATCCGCACCTGGAAGTTTGCCAAGGGCGACCGCCTCTCCAGCAACTAAATCAGACACTTGTAGTGAGCGGGCTTGCCCCGCGCTGGGTGGCGAAGCCGCCCCAATCCATTCACCTCGGTCTTTCTGAAACACCGCGGCGTACCGTTTGGGGCGGCTTCGCCACCCAGCGCGGGGCAAGCCCGCTCACTACACGCCAGGCTTGTCAGTTCGCCCCTCCAACGCCACACTAGCGGACATGAAAAACGTCAGCCCGACCTACCTCAAGCACCAATTCCTGATCGCCATGCCTCACATGGCCGACCCGAACTTTGCGCAGACCTTGACCTACATTGTCGAGCACACCGCCAATGGTGCCATGGGGTTGGTGGTGAACCGCCCGCAAGAGCTGAACCTGGCGGACATTCTTGAGCAACTGCGCCCCGAAGCCGACCCGCCGGCTCGCTGCCAGGGCGTGCCGATCTACATCGGCGGGCCGGTGCAGACCGATCGCGGTTTTGTCCTGCACCCCACCGGGCCGAAGTTCCAGGCCACGGTCGACCTGGACGGCGTGTCGCTGTCCACGTCCCAGGATGTGTTGTTCGCCATCGCCGACGGCGTGGGGCCCGAGCACAGCCTGATCACCCTCGGCTACGCCGGCTGGGAAGCTGGCCAGCTGGAGGCCGAACTGGCCAGCAACGCCTGGCTGACCTGCCCGTTCGACGCCGACATCCTGTTCAACACCCCCGTGGAACTGCGCCTTGACGCCGCTGCGGCCAAGCTGCGGGTCAACCTCAGCCTGCTGACCAGCCAGGCGGGGCACGCCTGATGGCTTTGCGTCTGATCCTCGGTTTTGACTACGGCACCAAACAGATCGGCGTAGCGGTCGGCCAGGTGATCACCGGCCAGGCCCGCGAGCTGTGCACCTTGAAAGCCCAGAACGGCGTACCGGACTGGAACCAGGTCGAAGCCCTGATCAAGGAGTGGAAGCCCGACGCCGTCGTGGTCGGCCTGCCGCTGAACATGGACGGAACCCCAAGCGACATGTGCCTGCGCGCCGAAAAATTCGCCCGCCGCCTCAATGGCCGCTACAACCTGCCTTTCTATACCCACGACGAGCGCCTCACCACCTTTGAAGCCAAAGGTGAACGCCGCGACCGTGGCGGCCAGAAAGGCAGCTACCGCGACAACCCGGTGGACGCCATCGCCGCCGCCTTGCTGTTGCAGGGCTGGCTGGATGAAAACACCGCTTTATTTGAATCCTGACTGACGCGGCTTGCCGCGTCTTTTTACGTTTGAGCCCGGACCTTGCCTGCGCCAAGGTCCTGAAGGAGCCTGCATGAGCTTGCCGAACCCCGCCGAACTGATCAGCCAAATGGCCAAAAACCTCACGGCCCATCTGCAACACCGCGCCATCAGCGAACCACGCTTCATCGGCATTCGCACTGGCGGTGTGTGGGTCGCCCAGGCATTGCTGGAAGAATTGGGCAGCGACGCGCCCCTCGGCACCCTGGACGTGTCGTTCTACCGGGACGACTTCAGCCAGAACGGCCTGCATCCGCAAGTGCGCCCATCGGCCCTGCCGTTCGAGATCGAAGGCCAGCACCTGGTACTGATCGACGACGTGCTGATGAGCGGGCGCACCATCCGCGCCGCCATGAACGAACTGTTCGACTACGGCCGCCCGGCCAGCGTGACCCTGGTCTGTCTGCTGGACCTGGACGCCGGCGAATTGCCGATCAGCCCGGATGTGGTCGGCGCAACGCTGTCGCTGGAACCCCACCAGCGGGTAAAATTGTCCGGTCCCACGCCGCTCGAACTCGAACTGCAAGACCTTGCCCTTTAAACCGCCTTGTAAAGAGTCCCCGCGATGACGCCTCTAGATGCCAAGCGCCCGCTGCAGCTCAATGCTCAGGGTCAGTTGCAACATTTCTTGTCCCTCGACGGTTTGCCCCGCGAACTGCTCACCGAAATCCTCGACACTGCCGACTCGTTCCTTGAAGTCGGCGGCCGCGCGGTGAAGAAGGTCCCGCTGCTGCGCGGCAAGACCATCTGCAATGTGTTCTTCGAGAACTCCACCCGCACCCGCACCACCTTTGAACTGGCGGCCCAACGGCTGTCGGCCGACGTGATCACGCTGAACGTGTCGACCTCGTCGGCGAGCAAGGGCGAGACCCTGCTCGACACCCTGCGCAACCTGGAAGCCATGGCCGCCGACATGTTCGTGGTGCGCCACGGCGACTCCGGCGCCGCGCACTTCATCGCCGAGCACGTGTGCCCGCAGGTCGCGATCATCAACGGCGGCGACGGCCGTCACGCCCACCCGACCCAGGGCATGCTCGACATGCTCACCATCCGTCGGCACAAGGGCAGCTTTGAAAACCTGTCGGTGGCCATCGTCGGCGACATCCTGCACTCGCGGGTTGCGCGCTCGAACATGCTGGCCCTGAAAACCCTGGGCTGCCCGGACATCCGCGTGATCGCGCCAAAAACCCTGCTGCCCATCGGCATCGAGCAATACGGTGTGAAGGTCTACACCGACATGGCCGAAGGCCTCAAGGATGTGGACGTGGTCATCATGCTGCGCCTGCAGCGCGAGCGCATGGCCGGTGGCCTGCTGCCGAGCGAAGGTGAGTTCTACCGCCTGTTCGGCCTGACCACTGCGCGCCTGGCCGGTGCCAAGCCGGACGCCATCGTGATGCACCCCGGCCCGATCAACCGTGGGGTAGAGATTGAGTCGGCGGTGGCCGACGGCACCCAGTCGGTGATTCTCAACCAGGTCACCTACGGCATCGCCGTGCGCATGGCCGTATTGTCCATGGCCATGAGCGGGCAAACCGCGCAACGTCAATTCGAGCAGGAGAACGCCCAGTGAAGCTCAGCATCCTCGGCGCCCGCGTCATCGATCCGGCCAGTGGCCTGGATCAAGTCACCGATCTGCATCTTGAAGCCGGCAAGATCATCGCCATCGGCGCCGCCCCGGCCGGTTTCAGCGCCGTTGAAACCATCGACGCCAAAGGCCTGGTGGCCGCGCCCGGGCTGGTCGACCTCAACGTCGCCCTGCGCGAGCCGGGCTACAGCCGCAAAGGCAGCATCCTCAGCGAAACCCGCGCCGCCGCTGCCGGTGGCGTGACCAGCCTGTGCTGCCCGCCGCACACCAAGCCGATCCTGGACACCTCGGCGGTGACCGAGTTGATCCTCGACCGCGCCCGTGAAGCCGGCAACTGCAAAGTGTTCCCCATCGGCGCCCTGAGCAAAGGCCTGGAAGGCGAACAACTCGCCGAACTGATCGCCCTGCGCGACGCCGGTTGCGTGGCCTTCGGCAACGGCCTGGAAAGCTTTCGCAGCACTCGCACCCTGTGCCGCGCCCTGGAATATGCGGCCACCTTCGACCTGACGGTGATCTTCCATTCCCAGGACCGCGACCTCGCCGAAGGTGGCCTGGCCCATGAAGGTGCCGTGGCCAGCTTCCTCGGCCTGCCCGGCATCCCCGAGACCGCCGAGACCGTGGCCCTGGCCCGCGACCTGCTGCTGGTCGAGCAAAGCGGCGTGCGCGCGCACTTCAGCCAGTTGACCAGCGCGCGGGGCGTGGCCCTGATCGCCCAGGCCCAGGCCCGTGGCTTGCCGGTGACGGCGGATGTGGCGTTGTATCAGTTGATCTTGACCGACGAAGCGCTGATCGACTTCTCCAGCCTGTACCACGTGCAGCCGCCCCTGCGCACCCGTGCCGACCGTGATGGTCTGCGGGCGGCGGTGAAGTCCGGGGTGGTCTCGGCGATTTCCAGCCACCACCAGCCCCACGAACGCGATGCCAAGTTGGCACCGTTTGGCGCGACTGAGCCGGGGATCAGCAGCGTTGAGCTGTTGTTGCCCCTGGCGATGACGTTGGTTGAGGAAGGCTTGCTCGATTTGCCGACGCTGCTGGCACGCTTGAGCGCGGGTCCTGCCGACGCCCTGCGCTTGCCAGCGGGTAAGCTCGCGGTGGGTTCGGCGGCGGATCTGGTGCTGTTTGACCCGGCCAGTTCCACCGTTGCCGGGGAGCATTGGCTGTCGAAGGGTGAAAACTGCCCGTTCATTGGCCACAGCCTGCCGGCGACGGTGCGCTACACCCTGGTCGACGGTCGGATCAGCTACCAGGCCTAAAGCGGGCAGGGTAAAAAATGTGGGAGCGGGCTTGCTCGCGAATGCGGAGTGTCAGTCGCTGAAGATGTTGACTGATCCACCGCATTCGCGAGCAAGCCCGCTCCCACATTCAGTTCCGTGTATGCCCCTAGAAAGAAACTCAGCGGCCGCCATTGCGCTCGGCATTGCGAATCGAAATCTGCGTATTCAACGTCCAGAAGTCATACAGCACCCCCACCAGGAACAAGCCGCCGGTCAGCAGGTAGATCAAACCGCTGATCCATTTGCCCTGGTACATGCGGTGCACGCCGAACACACCCAGGAACGTCAACAGCACCCAGGCCACGTTGTATTCGATGGGCCCGGCGGTAAAACGCAGGTCGGCTTCACGGTCCATGGCGGGGATCAGGAACAGGTCGATCAGCCAGCCAATCCCCAGCAAACCTAAGGTGCAGAACCAGATCGTACCTGTCACGGGTTTGCCGTAATAAAAACGGTGCGATCCGGTGAAACCGAAAATCCAGAGCAGGTAGCCGATCACCTTGCTATGGGTGTCGGGCTGCGAAATTGCCTGTCGATAGGTGTTCATGGCGTACCTCTTTTCACTCGATAGATAAATTTTTTCACTTTCTTTGTGACTTTTTTACAGGCGCCCGACGTACGGCAAATGGTATCTTCCCTCCCCTGAAAGCCTTATGCCACCTGACTTGTGTAGGACAATTGCGGCGTTTCGTCGCGTTTTTCCTGATTTTGACCCCAAGGTTCAGTCGACAAACGGCCTGATAACGGCAAAAAAAGCTGTTATAAAGTTGCGCGCAAACCAAAAAGAGCCACGCCTAATGCGACCATTTTTCAAGACATGGCTAACCATTTGCCTATTAATGCCACTGGCCGCCCACGCCACCAATCGTGAGCAACGACTTCCGAACGTCAACGGTTTCACCCCTAAAGTTCACAGCACACCAGCCACCGCCAAAAGAGAAAAGCCGACCGTCAACCGACCTACTCAAGTGAGCAAGGTTCACGGCAAGGCCCTTCATAACTCACTGGCGCTGAACAACACCAAGCAAAGCAGCAATGTACTCAGCCGCGCCGTCAATGTGCTCGGTACTCCCTACCGTTGGGGCGGCAGCAGCCCAAGTAAAGGCTTCGATTGCAGCGGTTTGGTGAAATATGCGTTCAACGACGTTGCCGCAGTGGATTTGCCGCGCACGTCCAACGCCATGGCCGCCGGCCACGGGCAAAAGGTTGATCGCAAGGACCTGAAGCCGGGCGACCTGTTGTTCTTCAAGCTCAAGAGCCGTCAGGTCAACCACGTTGCCATCTACCTGGGCAACGACCGCTTCATCCACGCGCCGCGTCGTGGCAAGTCGGTGAGCATCGACACGCTGAAGAAGCCGTTCTGGGACAAGAACTACGTGATCGCCAAGCGGGTTTTGCCCAAAGAGCAGAACAACCTGCGGGTTGTGCAACGCTGATTTCAAGCTGCAATGCAGTACAAAATGTGGGAGCGGGCTTGCCCGCGAATGCGGTGTATCAGTACCAGATGAGCTGACTGACACTCCGCATTCGCGAGCAAGCCCGCTCCCACATTTGGTTTTCATTGTTCTCAAGCGCTATATATCACCAGGCACCCTCGCCTTCTCCCGCGCATCCTCGCGGCTGACGAGCCCCTCGCCCACCAACGCCTTCAAGCTCATATCGAGCGTCTTCATTCCCAGTGCCCCGCCGGTCTGGATCGCCGAGACGATCTGCGCCACCCTGTCCTCGCGGATCAAATTGCGGATCGCCGGTGTACCCAGCATGATCTCGTGCGCCGCCACCCGCCCGCCGCCAACCTTCTTCACCAGCACCTGCGACACCACTGCCTGCAACGACTCCGACAGCATCGCGCGGACCATGGCTTTTTCGCCGGCCGGGAACACGTCCACCAGCCGGTCCACGGTCTTGGGCGCCGATGCCGTGTGCAGGGTGCCGAACACCAGATGCCCGGTCTCGGCGGCGGTCAGCGCCAGGCGGATGGTTTCCAGGTCGCGCAACTCGCCTACCAGGATCACATCCGGGTCTTCGCGTAGCGCCGAGCGCAAGGCCGTAGAAAAACTAAGGGTATCGCGATGCACCTGGCGCTGGTTGATCAGCGCGGTTTTCGGCCTGTGGATAAATTCGATGGGGTCTTCCAGGGTGAGGATGTGCTGGCGTCGATGCTGATTGAGGTAGTCGATCATCGCCGCCAGGGTGGTGGACTTGCCCGAGCCGGTCGGCCCGGTGACCAGCACCAGCCCGTGCGGCAGTTGGGCTATGCGCTGGAACACCTCACCCAGGCCAAGGCTCTGCAGGCTCTGGACCTGACTGGGAATGCTGCGAAACACCGCGCCCATGCCACGGTCCTGGCGGAACACGTTCGCCCGGAACCGTGCCACGCCGGGCAGTTCGAAAGCGAAATCTGTATCAAGAGATGTTTCGAAATCCTTTTGCTGGTATTGATTGAGCAAAGGGCTGAGCAGATCCGCCACCTGGGGCGGTGAGAGTGCCGGGCAATCCAGCGGCCAGACCTCGCCGTCCACACGCAACATCGGCGCCAGGCCAGCCGACAAATGCAGGTCGGAGGCGCCACGGCGCACGCAGGCCGTGAGCAGTTCAGTGATATCCATAGGGCTTTCCATTTCCAGTAGAATGCCGCGGACTCCATATCCACGGGCGCATCTTGAATGTCGACGATAGCAGACAACATCGATCTGGTTAGCCAGCGGATCCGCGCCGCAGCCGACGCCGTGCAACGTGACGCCAGCAGCATCCACCTGCTGGCCGTGAGCAAGACCAAACCCGCCCAAGCCGTGCGGGAAGCCTATGCCGCCGGCATGCGCGATTTTGGCGAAAACTACCTGCAAGAAGCCCTGGGCAAACAGGCCGAATTAACCGACCTGCCCTTGAGTTGGCACTTCATCGGCCCCATTCAATCGAACAAGACGCGCGCTATCGCCGAGAACTTCGCTTGGGTGCATTCCGTGGAACGCCTGAAAATCGCACAACGCCTGTCCGAACAACGCCCTGCCGACCTGGCACCGCTGAATATCTGCATCCAGGTCAACGTCAGTGGTGAAGCCAGCAAGTCCGGCTGTACGCCCGCCGACCTGCCGGCCCTGGCCGAGGCGATCAGCGCTCTGCCGCGCTTGAAGTTGCGTGGGTTGATGGCGATCCCCGAGCCGACTGAAGATCGCGCCGCGCAAGATGCAGCCTTCGCCACGGTGCGCGAGCTGCAAGCCAGCTTGAATCTGCCGCTGGACACACTTTCCATGGGGATGAGCCATGACCTTGAGTCGGCCATCGCCCAAGGCGCCACTTGGGTGCGGATCGGTACTGCACTGTTTGGCGCCCGCGACTACGGCCAGCCGTGAAGCGGCTGACTTTTCACTGAATAAGGACCTGTCATGAGAGACACGCGTATTGCCTTTATCGGCGCCGGTAACATGGCGGCCAGCCTGATCGGCGGCCTGCGGGCCAAGGGCCTGGACGCCGCGCAGATCCGCGCCAGTGACCCCGGTGCCGAAACCCGCGCCCGCGTCAGCACCGAGCACGGTATCGAAACCTTTGCCGACAATGCCGAGGCCATCCAGGGCGCCGATGTGATCGTGCTGGCGGTCAAGCCACAGGCCATGAAGGCCGTGTGCGAAAGCCTGCGCCCGAGCCTGCAACCGCAGCAGTTGGTAGTGTCCATCGCCGCCGGGATTACCTGCGCGAGCATGACCGCCTGGCTCGGTGCCCAGCCGATCGTGCGCTGCATGCCCAACACCCCTTCGCTGCTGCGCCAGGGCGTGAGCGGTTTGTATGCCACCGACGCCGTCAGCGCCGTACAGCGCGATCAGGCCCAGGAGCTACTGTCCGCCGTGGGCATCGCCCTGTGGCTGGAGCAAGAACAGCAACTGGATGCGGTCACCGCCGTGTCCGGCAGCGGCCCGGCGTACTTCTTCCTGTTGATCGAAGCCATGACCGCTGCCGGCGTCAAACTGGGCCTGCCACAGGAAGTGTCCAAGCAACTGGCCGAGCAGACCGCACTGGGCGCAGCCAGGATGGCCGTGACCAGCGACGTCGACGCCGCCGAACTGCGCCGTCGCGTGACCTCGCCGGGCGGCACGACCCAAGCCGCCATCGAATCGTTCCAGGCCGGGGGCTTTGAAGCCCTGGTGGAAACAGCACTGGGTGCCGCAGCACATCGTTCGGCAGAAATGGCCGAGCAGCTGGGCAAATAGTCGTCCCCTTCAAGGAATCAAACATGCTCGGACTCAATGACGCGCTTATTTTCATCATCCAGACACTGGGCAGCCTGTACCTGCTGATCGTGCTGATGCGTTTTATCCTGCAACTGGTGCGGGCGAACTTCTACAACCCGCTGTGCCAATTCGTGGTCAAGGCGACCCAGCCGCTGCTCAAGCCCCTGCGTCGGGTAGTCCCGAGCATGTTCGGGCTGGACATGTCGTCGCTGGTACTGGCGCTGCTGTTGCAGATCCTGCTGTTTGCGGTGGTGTTGCTGCTCAAGGGCTTCCTGCCCTACACCGTGCTGCTGTTGCCGTGGGCACTGATCGGCATCTTCTCGCTGTTTTTGAAGATTCTGTTCTGGTCGATGATCATCAGCGTGATTCTGTCCTGGGTCGCACCGGGCAGCCGCAGCCCTGGCGCCGAGCTGGTGTACCAGATCACCGAGCCGGTGCTGGCACCGTTCCGTCGGTTGATCCCGAACCTGGGTGGCCTGGACATCTCGCCGATCTTCGCGTTTATCGCAATCCAGCTGATCCAGGGTTGGGTGATCCCGTACCTGGCTGAATTTGCCGCGATGCCCAAGATGCTGTTCGGGTTGATCTGACACGCAACACCTAAATGCGGGAGCGAGCTTGTGTGGGAGCGGGCTTGCTCGCGAATACGGAGTGTCAGTCACCAGATGAGTGGCTGACCCACCGCTTTCGCGAGCAAGCCCGCTCCCACACAAACAGCTCCCACATTTTGTTTCTGTGAACGGGTTCAGGGGTTTGCTTGCCGCTAGCCCCCCCGCTCTTTAGACTTACGCCTCATTTAAACGAGAGCAGGGTCGATGCCAGCTGCCTTTCCCCCCGATTCTGTTGGACTGGTCGTGCCCCAAGTGGCGCACTTCAGCGAACCGCTGGCCCTGGCCTGCGGCCGTTCGCTGCCCGCCTACGACCTGATCTATGAAACCTACGGCCAACTGAACGCTACGGCGAGCAACGCCGTGCTGATCTGCCACGCCTTGTCCGGACATCATCACGCGGCCGGTTTCCACTCGGTCGACGAGCGCAAGCCCGGCTGGTGGGACAGTTGCATCGGTCCCGGCAAACCCATCGACACCAACAAGTTCTTTGTGGTCAGCCTGAACAACCTCGGCGGCTGCAACGGTTCCACCGGCCCCAGCAGCCTCAACCCGGAAACCGGCAAGCCGTTCGGCGCCGACTTCCCGGTGCTCACCGTGGAAGACTGGGTGCACAGCCAGGCGCGCCTGGCCGACCTGCTGGGCATCAACCAGTGGGCGGCGGTGATCGGCGGCAGCCTCGGCGGCATGCAGGCGCTGCAATGGACCATCACCTACCCGGATCGCGTGCGCCATTGCCTGGCAATCGCCTCGGCCCCCAAGCTGTCGGCGCAGAACATCGCCTTCAACGAAGTGGCGCGCCAGGCCATCCTCACCGACCCCGAGTTCCACGGTGGTTCGTTTCAGGAAGCGGGCGTGATCCCCAAACGCGGCCTGATGCTGGCGCGGATGGTGGGGCACATCACCTACCTGTCCGACGACTCCATGGGCGAGAAATTCGGCCGTGGCCTCAAGAGCGAAAAGCTCAACTACGACTTCCACAGTGTCGAGTTCCAGGTGGAAAGCTACCTGCGTTATCAGGGCGAGGAGTTCTCCGGGCGTTTCGACGCCAATACGTACCTGCTGATGACCAAGGCCCTGGACTACTTCGACCCGGCCGCCAACTTTGACGACGACCTGGCGAAAACCTTCGAAGGCGCCAAGGCCAAGTTCTGCGTGATGTCGTTCACCACCGACTGGCGCTTCTCGCCGGCGCGCTCGCGCGAACTGGTGGACGCGCTGATGGCCGCGCGCAAAGACGTGTGCTACCTGGAGATCGACGCTCCGCAAGGCCACGATGCCTTCCTGATCCCGATCCCGCGCTACCTGCAAGCGTTCAGCAACTACATGAACCGAATCGTATTGTGAGAAAGCCATGAGAGCCGACCTGGACATCATCCAAGAATGGATCCCCGCCGGCAGCCGCGTGCTCGACCTGGGCTGCGGTGATGGCGAACTGCTGAGCTGGCTGCGGGACAACAAGCAAGTCACCGGCTACGGCCTGGAAAATGACCCGGACAACATCGCCCAGTGCGTGGCCAAGGGCATCAACGTGATCGAGCAGGACCTGGACAAGGGCCTGGGCAACTTTGCCAGCAACAGCTTCGACATCGTGGTGATGACCCAAGCCCTGCAAGCGGTGCACTACCCGGACCGCATCCTCGACGAAATGCTGCGCGTGGGCCGCCAGTGCATCATCACCTTCCCGAATTTCGGGCATTGGCGTTGCCGTTGGTACCTGGCCACCAAGGGCCGTATGCCGGTCTCGGATTTCCTCCCATACACGTGGTACAACACGCCAAACATCCACTTCTGCACCTTCGAAGACTTCGAAGCCTTGTGCGGTGAGCGTGAAGCCAAGGTGATCAACCGCCTTGCGGTCGATCAACAGCACCGCCACGGCTGGGCAAGCAAGCTATGGCCCAACCTGTTGGGCGAAATCGGCATTTACCGGGTCAGCAGTCCTGGCCTGACGGATCACAAGATTGCCGTCTAATCATTTTCAAGAGGGATGATCATGAGTCGCTTGGCTATTTTTCTACTGACCGCATGCCTGGGCACCAGCGCCATCGCAGCGGACGCTATCGACGCTAACCGCAAGAAAGACTTCGGTGACATCACCGTCCACTACAACACTTTCACCTCCAGCTTCCTGCAACCGGAAACCGCCCAGAACATCGGCGTGGTGCGCAGCAAGGAGAAAGGCTTGATCAACGTGACCGTGATCAAGGGCGTGACCCCAGTGGCGGCGCAAGTGACCGGCACCATCAAGGACCTGGGCGGCAAGAGCGAGATCCTGACCTTCAAGCAGATCAACGAGAAAGGCGGGATCAACTACCTGGCGCCTTACTCCGTGACGCAGCGTGAATACAAGACGTTTACCATCAACGTTGAAACCGGCGGCAAAGCCCATAGCTTCCAATTCAACCAAGAACTGTTCCCGGCCGACAAATGAACCTGACTCAACTCGTACTGGCCAGCCATAACGCCGGCAAACTCAAGGAACTGCAGGCCATGCTCGGCGAATCGGTGCAATTGCGCTCGATTGGCGAGTTCAGCCAGGTAGAGCCGGAAGAAACCGGCCTGTCGTTCGTCGAGAACGCCATCCTCAAGGCGCGCAACGCCGCACGCATCTCCGGCCTGCCGGCACTGGCCGACGACTCGGGCCTGGCGGTGGACTTCCTCGGCGGCGCCCCCGGCATCTATTCGGCGCGGTATGCCGATGGCAAAGGCGACGCGGCCAACAACGCCAAGCTGCTGGACGCCCTCAAGGACGTACCGGACGCGCTGCGCGGCGCACAGTTCGTCTGCGTGCTGGCCCTGGTGCGCCATGCGGACGATCCATTGCCGATCCTCTGCGAAGGCCTGTGGCACGGGCGCATCCTGCATGCGGCCAGCGGCGAACATGGCTTTGGGTATGACCCACTGTTCTGGGTGCCAGAGCGTAATGTCTCCAGCGCCGAGCTGAGCCCGGCCGACAAGAACCAGATCAGCCACCGCGCCCGCGCAATGGATTTGCTGCGCCAACGCTTGAGCCTGAAATGACCCAGAACACCTCTGCGCAGCCGCTGATCCACGGCGGCGCGCAAACCCCTCGGGCGGCCCTGCCCCTGCTGCCGCCCCTGGCGCTGTACATCCACATCCCGTGGTGTGTGCGCAAATGCCCGTATTGCGACTTCAACTCCCACACCGCCAGCAAAGTGCTGCCGGAAGAAGATTATGTGGACGCCTTGCTCGCCGACCTCGATAAGGACCTGCATGCCGTGTATGGGCGCGAGCTGAGTTCGATCTTCTTCGGCGGCGGCACGCCAAGCCTGTTCAGCGCCGCAGCATTGGGCCGCCTGCTCAAGGGCGTGGAAGCGCGCATCCCGTTTGCCGGCGACATCGAGATCACCCTGGAAGCCAACCCCGGTACCTTCGAGCAAGAGAAGTTCGTGGCGTACCGCAAGCTGGGGATCAATCGCCTGTCGATTGGCATCCAGAGCTTCCAGCAGGAAAAGCTTGAGGCCCTGGGGCGTATCCACAATGGCGATGAAGCCGTTCGGGCTGCGGGCATGGCGCGCCAGGCCGGGTTCGACAACTTCAACCTCGACCTGATGCACGGTTTGCCCAACCAGTCCCTGGATGATGCTCTGAGCGACCTGCGCCAGGCCATCGCGCTCAAGCCCACGCATTTGTCGTGGTATCAGCTGACCCTGGAGCCCAACACGGTGTTCTGGAACCAGCCGCCGGCGTTGCCGGAAGACGACACGCTATGGGACATCCAGGAAGCCGGCCAGGCCCTGCTTGCCGAGCATGGTTACGCGCAATATGAAGTGTCGGCCTATGCCCAACCGGGTCGCCCGGCGCGGCATAACCTGAACTACTGGAGCTTTGGCGACTTTATCGGCATCGGCGCCGGTGCCCACGGCAAGCTCAGCCATCCGGACGGGCGCATTGTGCGCACCTGGAAGACCCGTGCACCGAAGGACTACCTCAACCCGGCCAAAAACTTCCAGGCCGGAGCGAAAGAGCTGACCAACGAAGAGTTGCCGTTCGAGTTCCTGATGAACGCCCTGCGCCTCACCGAAGGTGTCGAAGCCAGGCTCTACGCCGAGCGTACCGGGCTGGACCTGGCCAGCCTCAACGAAGGCCGCCGTGAGGCCGAACAAAGTGGCCTGATGCAGGTCGAACCGTCACGCCTGGCGGCGACCGACCGCGGGCAACTCTTTCTCAATGACCTGTTGCAGACGTTTTTGAGCTGAAGCTCTTAAGGAAATCGAATGGATTTGGTACTCGACCTGCTCGCCACCGTATCCCGCTGGAGCCGTAGCAACCTATCGGAAATCTCCCTGGCCCTCGTCGGTTGTTTGCTGGTGCTGTTTGGCGCCGACATCAAAGGCTGGGTCGAAGCCCGCCTGGGCAGCGTGGCCGGTGCGTTGCGCGTACCGTTGATGGCGTTGCTGTGCATGATTGGCAGCGGTGCGGCGTTGATCTACGCCACGCCGTGGATTGTGCGGGGGTTGAGCCAGTTCAATAACTACAGCCTGGCGCCGGTATTGGTGGTCGTATTGGTGTTGATCGGCGTAGTCGCCGACCGCCGCTAGTCCCGAGCACACCGAGAAACAAATGTGGGAGCGGGCTTGCTCGCGAATGCGGACTTTCAGTCACTGAAGATGTCGACTGATCCACCGCATTCGCGAGCAAGCCCGCTCCCACATTTTTGACCGCATTCCAGGCTGGAAGTCTGTCAGTCGATTTTCTCGAACTTCAAATCCCACACGCCATGCCCGAGTCGCTCACCGCGACGTTCGAACTTGGTGATCGGCCGCTCGGCCGGGCGCGGCACGCATTTGCCGTCTTCGGCCAGGTTGCGATAGCCAGGCGCGACATCCATCACTTCCAGCATGTATTCCGCATACGGTTCCCAGTCGGTAGCCATGTGCAGGACGCCGCCCACTTTCAGCTTGCTGCGCACCAGTTCCGCGAAGGAGGCCTGGACGATGCGACGCTTGTGGTGACGGGCTTTGTGCCATGGGTCCGGGAAGAACAGCATCAGGCGGTCGAGGCTGTTATCGGCGATACAACGGTTGAGCACCTCGATCGCGTCGCAGTCGTACACGCGCAGGTTGGTCAGGCCCTGGGTCAGCACGCCATTGAGCAGCGCGCCGACACCCGGACGGTGCACTTCAACGCCGATGAAATCCTGCTCCGGCGAGGCCGCAGCCATTTCCAGCAGGGAGTGCCCCATGCCGAAGCCGATTTCCAGGGAGCGCGGGGCCGAACGGCCGAACACTTGGTCGTAGTCCACCGGCGCGTCGGCCAGGGGCAACACGAACAGCGGCGTCCCCTGTTCCAGGCCCTTTTGCTGGCCTTCGGTCATGCGACCGGCGCGCATCACAAAGCTCTTGATGCGGCGGTGCTTGGACTCGTCGCCTTCTTCCAGGGTGTTCGGCGTTTCGTTTGATTCAGTCATCAATGGCTCTTACTTGATCAGACCATCCAGCGGCGAAGAGGCGCTGGCGTAGAGTTTTTTCGGCATGCGGCCGGCGAGGTAGGCCAGGCGGCCCGCGACGATCGCGTGGTTCATGGCTTCGGCCATCAGGATCGGCTGCTGGGCATGGGCGATGGCCGAGTTCATCAGCACCGCGTCGCAGCCCAGTTCCATGGCGATGGTTGCGTCGGAGGCGGTGCCCACGCCCGCATCCACCAGCACCGGGATCTTGGCTTCTTCAAGGATGATCTGCAGGTTGTACGGATTGCAGATACCCAGGCCGGAACCGATCAGTCCGGCCAACGGCATCACGGCGATGCAGCCGATTTCTGCCAGTTGGCGCGCGATGATCGGGTCATCGCTGGTGTAGACCATCACGTCGAAACCTTCCTTGACCAGGGTTTCGGCGGCCTTGAGGGTTTCGATCACGTTGGGGAACAGGGTTTTCTGGTCGGCCAGCACTTCCAGCTTCACCAGGTTGTGGCCGTCGAGCAGCTCACGCGCCAGGCGGCAGGTGCGCACGGCTTCGATGGCGTCGTAGCAACCGGCGGTGTTCGGCAGGAAGGTGTAGCGATCCGGCGACAGGACTTCGAGCAGGTTCGGTTCGCCTTCGATCTGGCCGAGGTTGGTACGGCGTACGGCGAAAGTCACGATCTCGGCGCCCGAGGCTTCGATGGCCAGGCGGGTTTCTTCCATGTCGCGGTACTTGCCGGTGCCGACCAGCAGACGGGACTGGTAGGTACGACCGGCCAGGACGAAGGGCTTGTCGCTACGAACGATGCTCATGGGAAATCCTCGTAATGGGGTGAGGTTCTGCAGAATTCGGGCCGGCGACTAGCCGCCACCGATGGCGTGGACCACTTCGACCTGGTCACCTTCGGTGAGCGCGGTCTCGGCGTGCAGGCTACGCGGGACAATATCCAGGTTGAGTTCCACTGCGACACGACGTCCGGTCAAGTCCAGACGGGTCAGCAGGGCCGCAACGGTTTCACCGTCGGGCAGTTCAAAGGATTCGCCGTTCAACTGAATGCGCATGCCACGGGCCGCCATCGTTTTTAGGGGCCCGCATTCTAGCGTGATTGAGACCGGAAGGTCAGCACCAAGCGTCAAGCGGTCACAGCTGCAAGCGCCATGCAGCCAGCCCCAGCAGGAACCAGCCGAGCAGGAATGCCAGGCCGCCAAACGGGGTGATGATGCCGAGCTTGCTGATGCCGGTCATCGTCAGCACGTACAGACTGCCGGAGAACAAGAGGATACCGACCACAAACGAAACGCCTGCCCAGGTCACCAGGCGACCAGGCAGGTGCGCCGCCAGCAGTGCCACGCCGAACAGGGCCAGGGTGTGCACCAACTGGTAGGTCACGCCGGTGTGGAAGATCGCCAGGTACTCGGCGCTCAGGCGGTTTTTCAGGCCGTGAGCGGCGAACGCGCCAAGGGCGACACCCGTAAAGCCAAAAAAGGCAGCCAACATCAGAAAGCCACGCAGCATGAGGAACTCCAGTCACAAGGGGCAGGGTCTGTATAATGGCCCGCTCAACGGGTTCGGCCAAGCCATCTCTATGCTGCGTGTCCTCTTCAGTCGTTTTCTCAAAGTCGTGAAATGGTTTGCGATCGGCAGCGTTTTGCTCGTGCTGCTGTTCCGTATCGTTCCGCCTCCGTTCACCGCGTTGATGGTCGAGCGCAAGATCGAATCCTGGATCGATGGCGAACCCATTGACCTGCAACGCAGCTGGGTGCCGTGGGAGGAGATCTCCGACGAACTCAAAGTGGCGGTGATGGCCGGCGAAGACCAGCGTTTCCCGCAGCACTGGGGTTTCGATTTCGGCGCGATCCAGGCGGCGCTCCTGCACAACGAGCGCGGCGGCTCGATTCGCGGCGCCAGTACCTTGAGCCAGCAGGTGTCGAAAAACCTGTTCTTGTGGGCCGGCCGCAGTTATCTGCGCAAAGGCCTGGAGGCCTGGTTTACCGGGCTGATCGAGGTGTTGTGGCCCAAGCAGCGGATTCTTGAGGTGTACCTCAATAGCGTGGAATGGGATGAGGGTGTGTTTGGCGCAGAAGCGGCGGCGCGGCATCACTTTGGGGTGAGTGCCAAGGCCCTGTCGCGACAGCAGGCCAGCTATCTGGCTGCGGTGTTGCCGAACCCGCGAGTGTGGAGTGCCAGCCATCCGACGGCGTACGTGGCGCGGCGCGCGGCGTGGATTCGCCAGCAGATGGGCCAGTTGGGCGGCGATGGCTACCTGCTCGAGCTGAACAGCTCCCGAAAAGCCCCCTGGTCCGACTGACACAACACAAAAAAATGTGGGAGCGGGCTTGCCCGCGAATGCGGTGTATCAGCCAGCATCTCTGGCGACTGACACTCCGCTTTCGCGGGCAAGCCCGCTCCCACATTCGATCGTGTTGGTTTCGAAACCCGCGCTTTAGGCGGCGATGGACAGTTTCAGCTTGTTCATCGCGCTTTTTTCAAGCTGACGAATCCGCTCGGCCGATACGTTGTACTTCTGCGCCAGGTCGTGCAGCGTGGCTTTGTCTTCTGCCAGCCAGCGCTGGTAGAGAATGTCACGGCTGCGGTCGTCCAGCACTTCCAGGGCTTCGTGCAGGTTGTGGTTGGAGTTGTCGCTCCAGTCCGCATCCTCCAGTTGACGCGCCGGGTCGTACCGGTGGTCTTCCAGGTAGTTGGCCGGCGATTGGAAGGCGCTGTCGTCGTCTGCTTCGGCAGCCGGGTCGAAGGCCATGTCATGGCCGGTCAGGCGGCTTTCCATCTCGCGTACTTCACGAGGCTCCACGCCGAGGCTTTCAGCCACGCGGTGGACTTCCTCGTTGTTCAGCCACGCCAGGCGTTTTTTCTGGCTGCGCAGGTTGAAGAACAGTTTGCGCTGGGCCTTGGTGGTCGCGACTTTCACGATGCGCCAGTTGCGCAGGATGAACTCGTGGATTTCCGCCTTGATCCAGTGCACGGCAAACGACACCAGGCGCACGCCCATTTCCGGGTTGAAGCGCTTTACAGCCTTCATCAGGCCGACGTTGCCTTCCTGGATCAGGTCAGCCTGCGCCAGGCCGTAGCCGCTATAGCTACGGGCGATATGTACGACAAAACGCAGGTGGGCGAGCACCATCTGCCGAGCCGCCCCCAAATCCTGCTCATAGTAGAGACTCTCGGCCAGTTCACGCTCCTGCTCGGGCGTCAGCAATGGAATGCTGTTGACCGTGTGCACATACGCCTCCAGGTTCGCACCTGGGACCAGAGCATAAGCAGGTTGCAAAGAAGTGGTCATACGAAACCTCCGACTTACATAACTCGTGCAGTTCAGCACTGCGAAAATTGACCGGGAACCGTAGGACAAGTTCCCTAAACCACTGATACGGTCAATACAAACGAAACCACATTAATCTGACATTAACTACTTCGGTGCCAGCTCACGTAAATGACGAGCGACCGCAATCCACGCACCGATATACCCCAACAATACCGCGCCAAGCAAGAGGCTCAGACCATCGGCTACCGGCACCCCGGCCAAGGCAAAATCGCTGCCGTACAAACCGGCCAGCCCGACAACCGCGTCGTTCAGCCAGTCCAGGCCAAACGCCAACAGCCCCCAGGAGAAAATCCCGGCACCGAAGCCATAAAGCGCGCCCATGTACAGAAAAGGACGACGCACATAGCTGTCCGTGCCGCCGACCAGTTTAATCACTTCTATCTCGGTGCGACGGTTTTCAATATGAAGACGAATGGTATTACCTATCACCAAAAGTAATGCAGACACCAACAGCACCGTCAGACCGAACACAAAACGATCGCCCAGCTTGAGGATTGCCGCCAGGCGCTCCACCCAGACTAGATCAAGTTGCGCCTGTTGCACCTTGGGCATCTCTGCGAGTTTTTGTCGCAGGGCCTCCAGGGTTGGCTTGTCGACTTCGTTTGGCGTCACCAGCACCACACCCGGCAGCGGGTTCTGCGGCAGTTCCTTGAGCGCCTCGCCCAGGCCGGATTGCTGCTGGAACTCCTCAAGCGCCTGATCGCGGCTGATGTACTCGGCCTCTGCCACGCCCGGGATGTTCTTGATCTGGTCGCGCAGCGCTTCGCCCTCTTTACTGCTGGCGTCGATATTCAGGTACAGCGAAATCTGCGCCGCACGCTGCCAGGAACCGCCCAGGCGCTCCACATTATTAAGCAGCAGCGACAAGCCCATCGGCAGGCTCAAGGCCACGGCCATCACCAGGCAGGTGAAAAAGCTGCCAATCGGCTGCTTGCCCAGGCGACGCAGGCTGTCGAGCAGGCTGGCGCGATGGCTTTCGATCCAGGCGCGCAGCAGCGTGCCGAAGTCCGGGCCGTCGTCATCGTCGTGTTTTTTCTTTTTCTGCGGTTGCGGGTCGGCGGCTTTCGGCGCCACGCGTTCGGAAACCTTGGGGCTGCGGGTAGCACTCATACGCCAGCCTCCCCGTCACCGATCAGGCGGCCGCGTTGCAGGGTCAGCATGCGATGGCGCATGCGGGCGATCAGCGCCAGGTCGTGACTGGCAATCAGCACGCTGGTGCCCAGGCGGTTGATGTCTTCGAACACGCCCATGATCTCGGCCGCCAGGCGTGGGTCGAGGTTACCGGTGGGTTCGTCCGCCAGCAGCAAGGCCGGGCGGTGGACGATGGCGCGGGCGATGCCGACGCGCTGTTGCTGGCCGGTGGACAGGTCGCCGGGGTAGAGGTCGGTCTTGTCCGACAGCGCCACGCGCTCCAGGGCCGAGTCCACGCGCTTGACGATCTCGGCCTTGGACAGCCCGAGGATCTGCAAGGGCAGCGCAACGTTGTTGAACACCGTGCGATCGAACAGCAACTGGTGGTTCTGGAACACCACGCCGATCTGACGGCGCAGGTACGGAATCTGTGCATTGCTGATGGTGGCCAGGTCCTGGCCGGCCAGCAGCAGTTTGCCCGTGGTCGGACGCTCCATGGCCAGCAACAGGCGCAGCAAGGTACTTTTACCGGCACCGGAATGACCGGTGACAAACAAGAATTCGCCGCGACGCACTCGAAAGCTCAGCTCATGCAAGCCCACATGCCCGTTGGCATAGCGTTTACCGACCTGTTCGAATCGAATCATGAACGCTCCCGCTCGGCGAAAAGTGCCTGTACAAAGGGTTCGGCTTCAAAGGTGCGCAGGTCGTCGATGCCTTCACCGACACCGATATAACGAATCGGCAACCCGAACTGTTTGGCCAGGGCAAAGATCACGCCGCCCTTGGCCGTGCCGTCGAGCTTAGTCAATGCCAGGCCGGTCAGTTGCACCGTCTGGTTGAATTGTTTGGCCTGGCTGATGGCGTTCTGGCCGGTGCCAGCATCCAGCACCAGCAGTACTTCGTGCGGTGCGTCTGCGTCGAGCTTGCCGATCACGCGGCGGACCTTCTTCAGCTCTTCCATCAAATTGTCTTTGGTGTGCAGGCGGCCGGCGGTATCGGCGATCAACACATCGATGTTGCGGGCCTTGGCGGCCTGCACGGCATCAAAGATCACCGAAGCGGAATCGGCACCCGTGTGCTGGGCGATCACCGGGATCTTGTTGCGCTCGCCCCACACTTGCAGCTGTTCCACGGCCGCGGCACGGAAGGTGTCGCCCGCTGCCAGCATGACTTTCTTGCCTTCGGACTGCAGCTTCTTGGCCAGCTTGCCGATGGTGGTGGTCTTGCCGGCGCCATTGACGCCAACCACCAGGATCACGAACGGCTTGTTCGGCGTGATCACCAACGGTGCTTCCACCGGCTTGAGCATCGCGGCCAGCTCGGCCTGCAGCGATTTGTAGAGGGCGTCGGCGTCGGTCAGTTGCTTGCGCGCGACCTTCTGGGTCAGGCTCTGGATGATCACGGCGGTGGCTTCGACACCCACGTCGGCGGTGAGCAGACGGGTCTCGATGTCTTCCAGCAGCTCGTCGTCGATGACTTTCTTGCCGAGGAACAGACTGGCCATGCCTTCGCCGATGCTGGCGCTGGTCTTGCTCAGGCCTTGCTTGAGGCGGGCGAAAAAGCCGGTCTTGCTGGTTTCGGCAACGGCTGCGACGACCGGCTCTGGCTCGACAACCGCAGGCACAGCGGCCGCGACCACAGCAACAGGCGCTGCGACTTCGACAACTGGCGGCGCCTGCACCACCACGTCTTCCACGGGTTCAACCACAGCAGGAATCGGTGGTGCTACGTGTTCGGCCTGAACGTCTTCAACCAACGCCACCGGCTCTTCGGCGACTGGCAGTTCCGGCCAAGGCTTATGCTCGGGTTCTGGCTCGGGTTCTGGCGCGGCCTCCACGACCGGCTGCAACACCGGCTCAACCAGCGGCAGTACCACCGGCGCAGGGGTTTCGACCATCGGCTCGGCGTCCACGATGGGCGCTGGAATCGGCTCAGGCTGGACCTGTGGCTGTTCGACGACGGTTTCCTGCGGCTTTTTGCGCAGCCATCCGAACAGGCCTTTTTTCTCGCCAGCCGCAGCTGGGCTCTTCTTGTCGTCGTTGGAACCAAACATGGAGGACGGCTATCTCAAGGTAGCGATGCGCCAGGGCGCCTCGGTAAATAAATTCGATGCAGAACAGACTGCTTTAAGGCTCGCTTGTTCATGCGCAACATTTTGTAAGGCGTAAATAAAGGCCTCTACAAATCGATTCAATATAGGACTGAAGCGATAAAATCGGCGAAAAGTGGAAGATCGTCGGGGAAACCGAGGGTCTATTCCAACATTCCTACGACTTGATCCGGGACAAGATGACTGCCGCAGTGGCCGTCCCTAAATCGGATCAGTATCCTAGCACCTCCTCGCCCGCCGACGCTAAGACCAAGCGGGCAGCCCAACAGGTTTAAAAACGAATGAATGCTCTAGCCCGCCGCGCCGCAGGCCTGCTGCTCAGCACAGTTTGTCTGCCCCTTTCAGCCTTGGCTGCCGACCCACAACCCACCCACGAATTCACCCTGGATAACGGCCTCAAAGTCGTCGTGCGCGAAGACCATCGTGCGCCAGTGGTGGTGTCCCAGGTCTGGTACAAGGTGGGCTCGAGCTACGAAACCCCGGGCCAGACCGGTTTGTCCCATGCCTTGGAACACATGATGTTCAAGGGCAGCGCCAAGGTCGGCCCCGGCGAAGCCTCGCTGATCCTGCGTGACCTGGGCGCCGAAGAGAACGCCTTTACCAGCGACGACTACACCGCCTACTACCAGGTACTGGCCCGTGACCGCCTGGGCGTCGCCTTCGAACTGGAAGCCGACCGCATGGCCAGCCTGCGCCTGCCGGCCGACGAGTTCAGCCGCGAAATCGAGGTCATCAAGGAAGAACGCCGCCTGCGCACCGACGACAACCCGATGTCCAAGGCCTACGAACGCTTCAAGGCCATGGCCTTCCCGGCCAGCGGCTATCACACGCCGACCATCGGCTGGATGGCTGACCTGGACCGCATGAAGGTCGAAGAACTGCGCCACTGGTATCAGGCCTGGTACGTGCCGAACAACGCCACCCTGGTGGTGGTCGGCGATGTGACCCCGGACGAGGTCAAGACCCTTGCCCAGCGCTACTTCGGCCCGATCCCCAAGCGTGACGTGCCACCGGCCAAGGTGCCGATGGAACTGGCCGAGCCCGGCGAGCGCCTGCTGACCATGAAAGTGCAGACCCAACTGCCCAGCGTGATCCTCGGCTTCAACGTGCCGGGCCTGGCCACCGCCGAAGACAAACGCTCGGTCCAGGCCCTGCGCCTGATCTCGGCGCTGCTGGACGGCGGCTACAGCGCACGCATCTCCGAACAGCTGGAGCGTGGTGAAGAGCTGGTCTCCGCCGCCTCCACCAACTACGACGCCTACACCCGTGGCGACAGCCTGTTCACCCTCTCGGCCACGCCGAACCAGCAGAAGAAAAAGACCATTGCCCAAGCCGAAGCCGGCCTGTGGCGCCTGCTGGATGAACTCAAGGCCAAGCCGCCAACCGCCGCAGAACTGGAACGCATCCGCGCCCAGGTCATCGCCGGCCTGGTCTACCAGCGTGACTCCATCACCAGCCAGGCCACGGCCATCGGCTCGCTGGAAACCGTCGGCCTGTCCTGGAAGCTGATGGACACCGAGCTTGCCGAACTGCAAAGCGTGACCCCGCAAGACATCCAGAAAGCCGCCCGCACCTACTTCACCCGCGAACGTCTCAGCGTCGCCCACGTACTGCCTGAGGAGACCGCTCATGAGTGATCGCAAAAGCAGCCGCCTGATCCTGCCCGGCCTGATCGCCGTCACCCTGGTCGCCGCCGGCGCCGTGTATTTCCTGCGCCCGAGCGAATCCATCGCCAGCCCGGCGCTGGAAAAAGCCCAATCGGCCAACAAGCTGCAATCCCTTGCGGAGCTGGACGGCAAGGCGCCGACCAACCGCAAGCTCGACGTACAAACCTGGACCACCGCCGAGGGCGCCAAAGTACTGTTCGTCGAAGCCCATGAACTGCCGATGTTCGACATGCGCATCCTGTTCGCCGCCGGCAGCAGCCAGGACGGCAACGTGCCGGGCCTGGCGTTGATGACCAACGCCATGCTCAACGAAGGCGTGCCGGGCAAGGATGTCAGCCAGATCGCCCGCGACTTTGAAGGCCTGGGCGCAGACTTCGGCAATGGCGCCTTCCGCGACATGGCGCTGGTGTCGCTGCGCAGCCTGAGCGCCAGCGACAAGCGCGACGCCGCGCTGTCGCTGTTTGACGAGGTGATCGGCAAGCCGACGTTCCCGGCCGACTCCCTGGCCCGGATCAAGAACCAGATCCTCGCGGGCTTCGAATACCAGAAGCAAAACCCGGCCAAGCTGGCCAGCCTTGAGCTGTTCAAGCGTCTTTATGGCGACCACCCTTACGCACACCCGAGCGAAGGCACTCCCGAGAGCGTTCCGAAGATCAGCCTGGCGCAGTTGCAGGCGTTCCACGCCAAGGCATACGCAGCGGGTAACGCCGTGATTGCAGTCGTAGGCGACCTCACCCGCGCCGAAGCCGAAGCCATGACCGCCAAGGTGTCCGCATCGCTGCCCAAAGGCCCGGCACTGGCGAAGATCGCCCAGCCGAGCGAACCTAAAGCCGGCCTGAGCCATATCGAGTTTCCGTCCAAGCAGACACACCTATTGTTCGCCCAGCTCGGCATCGATCGCACCGACCCGGACTACGCAGCCTTGTCCCTGGGCAACCAGATCCTCGGCGGCGGCGGTTTCGGCACGCGCCTGATGAGCGAAGTGCGCGAAAAACGCGGCCTGACCTACGGCGTCTACTCCGGCTTCTCCCCGATGCAGGCGCGCGGCCCGTTCATGATCAACCTGCAGACCCGAGCCGAAATGAGCGGCGGCACCCTGCGCCTGGTCGAGGATGTTGTCGCCGACTACCTCAAGACCGGCCCGACACAAAAGGAACTGGATGACGCCAAGCGCGAACTGGCCGGCAGCTTCCCTCTGTCTACCGCGAGCAACGCCGATATCGTCGGGCAGCTGGGTGCGATGGGTTTCTACAACCTGCCGCTGAGCTATCTGGAAGATTTCATGAAACAATCCCAGGCCCTGACCGTAGAGCAGGTCAAGGCTGCAATGAACAAACACTTGAGCGCCGACAAGATGGTCATCGTGACCGCCGGCCCGACGACTGCGCAAAAGCCACTACCGCCCCCCACTGATAAACCCGCCGAGCAGCCGCTCGGGGTTCCGGAGCATTAATGGCCAGTTCATCTCGCCCGAAAAAACCTGTCCACAACGTCCACAACGGTGTGGGCCAACTGCGCATCATTGGCGGTGAATGGGGCAGCCGCAAGCTGAGCTTCCCCGATGTCGTGGGCCTGCGCCCAACGCCGGATCGCGTGCGTGAAACCCTGTTCAACTGGCTCGCGCCGTACATCGGCGGTGCCAAGGTACTGGACCCGTTCGCAGGCAGCGGTGCGCTGTTCCTGGAGGCGCTGTCCCGTGGCGCCGCCCAGGCCCAGGCGCTGGACGCGAGCAACGTGGCGGTCTCCAGCCTCAAGGAACACCTGGGCACCCTGCGCTGCACCAACGGCCAGGTGCAGACTGCCGATGCCCTGCGCTACCTGGAAACCCAACCAGCCAGCGAGTACGACGTGGTGTTCCTCGACCCGCCGTTCAACCAGAACCTGCTGCCGACCGTGTGCACACTGCTGGAAGAGCGCCAATGGCTGGCTCCCGATGCGTGGATCTACACTGAAAGCGAGACCGCACCTTCCACACTGGGTCTGCCGGGCGCCTGGCGCCTGCACCGGGAGCAGAAGTCCGGTCGGGTGTATTACGCGTTGTGGCACCGCCTGGTCGAAAGCGCCGCCTAGCAGGACTCTGTAGTGAGCGGGCTTGCCCGCGCTGCGATCAACCAGGCGCCTCAAGCTAACCTGACACACCGCCGGCGCGGGGCGAGCCCGCTCACCACCATTGAGTTCGCCTGCTACCGAGATTCTCATGACTCCCTCTTCAGACCGGTTCAAACCCGCCTTCGGCCTCGGCAACCCCCACCTGCAAACGCTGTGGGGGCCGCTGTGGCGCCCCACTACCCATCTCGAACGCCAACGCGAACGCCTGTGGCTGGACGACGGTGACTTCCTCGACCTCGACTGGCACGGCCCCCACGACGCCCAAGCGCCGCTGGTGCTGGTGCTGCACGGGCTGACCGGTTCATCCAACTCGCCCTACGTCGCCGGCCTGCAAAAAGCCCTCGCCAGCCAAGGCTGGGCCAGCGCAGCGCTGAACTGGCGTGGCTGTTCGGGAGAGCCCAATCTACTGGCGCGCAGCTATCACTCAGGCGCCAGCGAAGACCTGGCCGCCGCAATTGCCCACCTGCGTGCCAAGCGACCGTTGGCGCCGCTGTATGCGGTGGGGTATTCGCTGGGTGGCAACGTGCTGCTCAAGCACCTCGGTGAAACCGGCGGCGCCTGCGGGCTGCAAGGCGCGGCGGCGGTGTCGGTGCCCTTTCGCCTGGATCAATGCGCCGACCGCATCGGGCTGGGGTTTTCGCGGGTGTACCAGAAGCACTTCATGCGCGAGATGCTCGCGTATATCCGCGTCAAGCAGAGCCGCTTCCTACAGGACGGCCGCGCGGACGGGCTGAAGACCCTGGAGGCCTTGGGCTCGCTGGAGAAGATGCGCACGTTCTGGGATTTCGACGGGCGGGTGACTGCGCCACTGCATGGCTTCCTCAGTGCCGAGGACTATTACCGACGGGCGTCGAGTCGCTACTACTTGGGGGAAATCCGCACGCCGACGCTGATTATCCAGGCGGCGGATGATCCGTTCGTGTTTGCCCACAGCTTGCCTGAGGCCGCTGAGTTGTCGGATTGCACGGAGTTCGAATTGACCGCCAAAGGTGGGCATGTGGGATTTGTCGACGGCTCACTCAAGCACCCGGGCTACTACCTCGAACGCCGCATCCCACAATGGCTACTGACACAACATCGGTAAAAATGTGGGAGCGGGCTTACATCCCGGATAGCTCAATCGCCGGTTGCAATAGCCCGCGCCGGATCAGTAATCCACTCACTCCAAGACCCCGCATACAACTTACCCAATGGGTACCCCGCCAGGCTCAGGGCGAACAGGTTATGACACGCCGTCACCCCCGAACCGCAATAGGCCACCAACTCGTCCGGTGAGCGGCCTTGCAACTGCTCAGCAAACCGTTGCTTGAGCTGCTCAACCGGCAGGAAACGCCCATCGCTGCCCAGGTTTTCACTGAACGCCGCGCACTGCGCCCCCGGAATATGCCCGGCAACCGGGTCGATCGGCTCAACCTCACCACGAAACCGCGCCTGTGCGCGGGCATCGATCAGGGTCAAACCTGGCTGGCCCAAGCGTTTTTGCAAGTGCTCGGCATCCAGCAGCAAACCGTAGTCCGGCGTGCCGACAAAGGTGCCAGACGCAACCAGCGGCGCATCCAGGCTCAACGGGAAACCGGCGGCATGCCAGGCCTTGAGGCCACCATCGAGGATAAACACACCATCGCGCTTGCCCAACCAGGCCAGCAACCACCACGCCCGGGCGGCGTATGCGCCGGGGCCGTCGTCATACAGCACCACGTCGGTGTCGGCATTGATGCCCCACGCCTGCAGTTGTTGAAGCAGAACGTCCGCCGCCGGCAGTGGATGACGGCCGGTCACACCTTTAATCACCGGGCCACTGAGGTGGCGCTCTAGGTCAGCGTACTGCGCGCCCTCGATATGCCCCTCGGCGTAGCTGCAACGCCCGTAATCCGGGTCTTCGAGAGCAAAACGGCAATCCAGGATCACCAGCCCGGGCGACTTCTGGCGCTCGGCCAATTGGGAGGGACTGATCAGTTGGGCAAGCGGCATGACGGACTCCTGTAAACAGATTCGGGAAAGGTCCTACTTCACTTCTTCCAGTGCCTGATTCAACGGCACGTAAAACTCTTTGAACAACGCATCCACCGCATCCTTGGCTTGGGGTGTGACAAACCCCGCCTCCAGCACCAGCACTTGATACACCCCGCGCTTGATCGCCTCGGCGCTCAAATGGGCGGAGTTTTCATTGGTGGTGCACAGGAAACGCACCCACGAGGTAAGGATAATCCACGCATTGAGGGTCAGGGCTTCGGTTTGGATCGGGTCCATATTGAGGATGCCGGCATCGACAAACCCCCGGTAGATGGCGTTGCCCTGGGTCAGGCAGCGCTGGGAAAACCGCCGATAGCCAGTGGCCAGTTCCGGGTCGCTTTCCAGCAAATGTTCAAGGTCGCGGTGCAGGAAACGATAGCGCCACATGCCGGCCAGCAGGGCCTGCAAGTAGAAGCGCTTGTCTTCAACGGTGGCGGCGCGCCCCTGGGGCGGGCGCAGAAAACTGTCTACCAGGGCTTCGTATTCACGGAACAGCACGGCGATGATCGCCTGCTTGTTGGGGAAGTGGTAGTACAGGTTGCCCGGCGAAATTTCCATGTGGGCGGCGATGTGGTTGGTGCTGATACTGCGCTCGCCCTGCTGGTTAAAAAGCTCCAGGCTGGTTTGCACAATGCGCTCGCTGGTCTTTACTCGTGGTGCCATAGGGGAATCAGCTTCTATACACGTGATGGGGCATCTTACGGCCTATCCCGGCCAGGATAAATCTGCATGTTGCTGCAATGTTATTTGACAATTTAGAGCAATGACTCTAAAAATCCAGGCAGACCTATAACAACCGGGAACTGCGCCATGTCTGCCAACGTTGCCTACCTGCAAGATTCCCAGGCGCTGGACCAACTCCAGGACCTGTTCGACGCCCAACAGCGCGCCTATGCCGCCAACCCGATGCCGCCGGCGGCGCAACGCCAGCAGTGGCTCAAGGCCTTGCGCGACGTGCTCAGCGACGAACGCCAGGCGTTGATCAACGCGATCAGCCAGGACTTCAGCCACCGCAGCGCCGACGAAACCCTGTTCGCCGAACTGATGCCCAGCCTGCATGGCATTCACTACGCCAGCAAACACCTCAAGGGCTGGATGAAGCCTTCGCGCCGCGCCGTAGGCCTGGCCTTCCAGCCCGCGTCAGCCAAAGTCATCTATCAACCGCTGGGCGTGGTCGGGGTGATCGTGCCTTGGAATTACCCGTTGTACCTGGCCATCGGCCCGCTGGTCGGTGCATTGGCCGCCGGCAACCGGGTGATGCTCAAGCTCAGCGAATCCACCCCGGCCACCGGCGAACTGCTCAAGACGCTGCTGGCGAAGATCTTTCCCGAGGACCTGGTGTGCGTGGTGCTGGGCGAGGCAGAGGTGGGCATGGCGTTTTCCAGGCTGCGTTTCGACCACCTGCTGTTCACCGGCGCCACCAGCATCGGCAAACACGTGATGCGCGCGGCGGCCGAGCACCTCACGCCGGTCACCCTGGAGCTGGGCGGCAAGTCGCCGGCCATCGTGTCCGCCGATGTGCCGCTCAAGGACGCCGCCGAACGCATCGCCTTCGGCAAAGCCTTGAACGCCGGGCAGACCTGCGTGGCGCCGGACTACGTGCTGGTCCCGGAAGATCGTGTGGAAGGGTTCGTCGAGGCCTACACCCAAGCCATTCGCGGGTTTTATCCGACCCTGGCAGACAACCCGGACTACACCGCCATCATCAACGAACGGCAATTGGCGCGGCTCAATGCCTACACCAAGGACGCCACCGACAAAGGCGCCACCCTGATCCCGCTGTATGAGCAAGGCCAGGCACGGCGCATGGCCCACAGCCTGCTGCTGAATGTCAGCGACGACATGACGGTGATGCAGGACGAGATCTTCGGCCCGCTGCTGCCCATCGTGCCCTATCGCGGCCTCGACCAGGCCTTCGCCTACATCAACCAGCGCCCTCGCCCGCTGGCCCTGTATTACTTCGGCTACAACAAGCGCGAACAGGAGCGTGTGCTGCACGAGACCCATTCCGGCGGCGTGTGCCTGAACGACACCTTGCTGCACGTGGCCCAGGACGACATGCCATTTGGCGGCATCGGCCCCTCGGGCATGGGCCACTACCACGGTCACGAAGGCTTTCTCACCTTCAGCAAGGCCAAGGGCGTGCTGGTGAAACAGCGCCTGAACGCCGCGAAATTGATCTACCCGCCGTACGGAAAATCCATCCAGAAGTTGATCCAGAAGCTGTTTATCCGCTGATCACGCCACTCTCGGGATAACAATAACAATGAACCCCAGCCTGACTGAAACACCCGCGCTGTCACGGCGCGGCGTCTTGAAAATCGGCCTGTGCGCCAGCGCCTTCCTGGCCACCGCCGGGCTTGGCGCCAGCCTCAGCGGCTGCTCCAGCAGCACGCCGGCCAGCGGTTTTGTGATGTTGCGCAGCAGTGATTTGCCGTTCCTGCGCGCCGTCATCCCGGTACTGCTTGAAGGCGTGGCCAGCGCCCAGGAAGTTGCCAGCACAATGGAAGACACGCTGAAAAAGCTCGACTTCAGCCTGCAACGCCTGTCGCCGGAGATGTTCAAGCTCACCCAGCAACTGTTCGACGTGCTGGGCATGGGCATCACCCGCGGACCGTTGACCGGGATCTGGGGCAGTTGGGAAAACGCCAGCAGCGAGCAGATCCGCAACTTCCTGCACCGCTGGGAGAACAGTTACCTGAACCTGTTGCGCATGGGCCAGGGCTCGCTGCTCAAGCTGGTGATCATGGCGTGGTACTTCCAGCCGGCGTCGTGGGCCCACTGCGGCTATCCCGGCCCACCAAAGATCTAAGCCTTGATAACCCAACCCAAAATGTGGGAGCGGGCTTGCTCGCGAAAGCGGTGTGTCAGCCAATACATTCTTCACTGATGTACCGCCTTCGCGAGCAAGCCCGCTCCCACATTTTGATTGCAACTTCGTAGCGACCGACACCTATAACAACAAGAGTGCATGTCTATGCCCGTACCCGATCTGTTCCGTGATGGCCTGGCCCGTGGCTGGAAAACCCACAATGGCGCTGCCCTCGACAGCGACCTGACCCTGGAAGCCGACGTAGCCATCATCGGCAGCGGCGCCGGGGGCGGTACCACCGCCGAAATCCTCAGTGCCGCCGGCTACAAAGTGTTGCTGATCGAGGAGGGCCCGCTCAAGACCAGCAGCGACTTCAAGCTGCTCGAAGACGAGGCCTACACCAGCCTGTACCAGGAAGGCATCGGCCGCATGAGCAAGGACGGCGCGATCACCATCCTGCAAGGTCGGGCGGTAGGCGGCACCACGCTGATCAACTGGACATCGAGCTTTCGCACACCAGACGCCACCCTTTCCCACTGGGCCAGCGAATACGCGGTGAAGGGCCACAGCAGCGCCGAGATGGCGCCGTGGTTTGAAAAAATGGAGCAGCGCCTGGGCATCGCCCCCTGGGCCATGCCGCCGAATGCCAACAACGAGGTGATCCGCAAAGGCTGCGAGAAGCTCGGCTACAGCTGGCACGTGATCCCGCGCAACGTGCGCGGCTGCTTCAACCTGGGGTATTGCGGCATGGGGTGCCCGGTCAACGCCAAGCAATCGATGCTGGTGACCACGATCCCGTCCACCCTGGAAAAAGGCGGTGAGCTGCTCTACCTCGCCCGCGCCGAACGCCTGAAATTCACCGGCGACACCATCAGCAGCCTGGAATGCGTGGCGATGGACGCCCTGTGCGTGGCGCCCACAGGGCGCAGGATCAGCGTGAAGGCCAAGCACTACGTGCTGTCTGGCGGCGGCATCAACAGCCCGGCCCTACTGATGCGCTCGGACGCGCCCGACCCGCACTCGCGCCTGGGCAAGCGGACCTTTTTGCACCTGGTGAATTTTTCCGCCGGGCTGTTCGACGAGGTGATCAACCCGTTCTACGGCGCACCGCAGTCGATCTACTCCGACCATTTCCAATGGCAGGACGGCACCACCGGCAAAATGTCGTACAAGCTTGAGGCGCCGCCCCTGCACCCGGCGCTGGCCAGTACCCTGCTCGGTGGCTACGGCACGCAAAACGCCCTGGACATGAGCCAACTGCCCAATACCCACGCGATGCTCGCCCTGCTGCGCGATGGCTTTCACCCCGACAGCCCCGGTGGCAACGTGGAGTTGCGCGGCGACGGTACGCCGGTGCTCGACTATCAGGTCTCGGACTACGCCTGGGACGGCCTGCGCCGGGCATTCCACAGCATGGCCGAGATTCAGTTCGCGGCGGGCGCCAAGTCGGTCAAGCCGCTGCATCACGATGCGCGCTACGTCAAAACCCTGGCCGAAGCCCGTACCCTGATCGAAGGCCTGAAGCTGGAACTGCACCGCACCTGCCTGGGCAGCGCCCATGTGATGGGCGGTTGCGCCATGGGCGAAGAGCCGAAAAATGCGGTGGCCGACAGCCTCGGGCGCCATCACCAATTACGCAACCTGTCGATCCACGATGGCTCGCTATTCCCCACCAGCATTGGGGCAAACCCGCAATTGTCGGTGTATGGATTGACCGCGCAATTGGCCACTGCCTTGGCCGAACGTCTGAAAACAGCGTGAAAAAACGTCGGATAAGCGGCCTCTATCTACATAAGTCGACTTGGCCGACCGGGATGGCTGCGATACCATCCGGTTCCCCAACGGACTCCGCCAGGACGACGCGATGAACCGAGTGTTGTACCCAGGTACTTTCGACCCGATTACCAAAGGCCATGGCGATCTGGTCGAACGCGCCTCACGCTTGTTCGACCATGTGATCATCGCGGTCGCAGCCAGCCCCAAGAAAAACCCGCTGTTCCCCCTGGAACAGCGCGTGGAGCTGGCGCGTGAAGTCACCAAGCACCTGCCCAATGTGGAAGTGGTGGGCTTCTCGACGCTGCTGGCGCATTTCGCCAAAGAGCAGAACGCCAATGTGTTCCTGCGCGGCCTGCGCGCGGTGTCGGACTTCGAATACGAATTCCAGCTGGCCAACATGAACCGCCAACTGGCGCCGGACGTGGAGAGCCTGTTTCTCACGCCGTCGGAACGTTATTCGTTCATTTCCTCGACGTTGGTTCGTGAAATCGCCGCGTTGGGTGGAGATATCACCAAGTTCGTCCACCCGGCCGTCGCCGATGCACTGACCCTGCGCTTCAAAAAGTAACTTGGCCCGTAGTGAGCGGGCTTGCCCGCGCCCGCGGTGTGTCAGGTTAGCTTGAGGCGCCTGGTCGATCGCAGCGCGGGGCAGCCCGCTCACTACAGCCATAGGTCAGAGCTGCTCGCACTGCGGGCGCCAATGCGGCACAATTGCGCGCATTAGTTTTCAGATGCCCTGGCTGACAGCCCTGGCAGGAGTTTCCATGTCCCTGATCATCACCGACGATTGCATCAACTGCGACGTCTGCGAACCCGAGTGCCCGAACGCTGCCATTTCCCAAGGTGAAGAGATCTACGTGATCGATCCGAACCTGTGCACACAGTGCGTCGGCCACTATGACGAACCTCAGTGCCAGCAGGTCTGCCCGGTGGATTGCATTCCGCTGGATGAAGCCCATCCGGAGACGGAAGAGCAGTTGATGGAGAAGTACCGCAAGATTACTGGCAAGGCCTGAAGATTTTCAGTGCCTGCAAGGGCCTCATCGCGGGCAAGCCCGCTCCCACATTTTGACCGTGTGAACCCGATCAAGTGTGGGAGCGGGCTTGCCCGCGATGGCGGCATCAGCCCTCACACCGCAATCAGCTTTGACACCTTGGGCAAAACACACTCGCCCGCTGCCCCAGTACCACATTGCGCAACTCAGTCCCGCACACCTTGCACGCCTCGTTCCCCCGGCCATAGACAAACAGCTCCTGCTGGAAGTACCCCGGCTGCCCGTCCCCACCGATAAAGTCGCGCAATGTCGTACCGCCCCGCTCGATCGCAGCGGCCAGGATGCGCTTGATCTCGATCGCCAGCTTCAAATAGCGCCCACGGGAAATACCGCCCGCCGCACGACGCGGATCAATCCCCGCCGCAAACAACGCCTCGGTCGCATAGATGTTGCCCACACCAACCACCACCGCGTTGTCCATGATGAACGGCTTCACCGCCATCGACTTGCCGCGAGACAGTTGAAACAAACGCTCACCGTCGAACAGGTCGGTCAACGGCTCCGGCCCCAGGCGCAGCAGCAGCTCGTGGTTGTGCGGGTCCTGGCTCCAGAGCATCGCGCCAAAGCGCCGCGGGTCGGTGTAGCGCAGGGCCAGGCCAGACTCCAGCTCGATGTCCACATGCTCATGCTTGGCCGCTGGCATGCCGACCTCCACCAGGCGCAGGTTGCCCGACATGCCCAGGTGGCTGATCAAGGTGCCCACTTCGGCATTGATCAACAGGTACTTGGCGCGCCGCTCCACCAGCACGATGCGCTGCCCGGACAGGCGCACATCCAGGTCTTCCGGGATCGGCCAGCGCAGGCGCCGCTCACGGACCACCACACGGCTGACGCGTTGGCCTTCCAGGTGCGGCGCGATCCCGCGCCGGGTGGTTTCGACTTCAGGTAACTCGGGCATGCGTACCTCGTGAAAGAAGGGTCAGTGGGCGCCCAGTTCGCGGATCGACAACTTCATGCTTTCGAAGTCGTAGTCCGACAGGCCCACGTAGTCCAGCACCAGATGGCCGATGGCATTCCACTCATGATCGACAGTCTGGTTGCCCAGCACGCGGTACGACGAGCCGATGTGCTCGGCCATTTTGAGGATCGCCAGCAGGTTTTTCAGCTGCGGATTGCGCGACGATTCATCGCTGAAGATCGCCAGGGCGTTGTGGTGGTTGGCGATGGCGTCGGTCACATGCTCCGGCAGGCGCCAGGATTTGGCGGTGTAGTAGCCGACCACCGCGTGGTTGGTGTTGAACGCGTTGTTCTCGGTGTCGACCACGCGGCAGTCGGGGCCGGCGTTGGCATAGGCCTCTTCGAGCACCGTCATGTAGTTGGGGAAGCGCTTGAGCATCAGCGGCACGCCGCAATCGTGGAACAGGCCGAGGGCGTAGGCCTCGTCCACCGCCTGGGCACCGATGCGCTTGGCCAGGGTCAGGCAGGTCATGGCCACGTCTTGGGCAGTGTCCCAGAAGCGGTTGAGGGTGACGATGGTGTCGTCGCTCATCTCGCCCTTGATCGACAGGGCGTTGATCAGGTTGATGATCGAACGGCTGCCCAGCAGGTTCACGGCGCGCTGGATCGAGGCGATCTTGTTGCTCAAGCCGTAATACGACGAGTTGACGATCTTCAGCAACGCCCCGGACAGGCCCGGGTCCTGGGCGATCAGCCGGGCGATCACTTCCAGGTCCGGGTCAGGCATGTACTGCTCCATCTGCAGATCCACCATGATCTGCGGTTGAGGCGGCACACTGATGCCTTGCAGGGCCTGCTGGATCTGTTCGGCGGATAGCTCTTGGGACATAAGTACTTACTCTGGGCTAGGCGGGGATTCTAACCTCTATGGGAACCTGACCGACACCTCAAAAACCGGAACTGAAACCCGATCCAATGTGGGAGCTGGCTTGCCTGCGATGGCCTCACCGCCGTACGTCAGATACACCGCGCCGCCTGCATCGCAGGCAAGCCAGCTCCCACATGAAACGGCGTGCAACAGGTATACTCCCGCTCTTTTTTCCGGAGCGACGTCATGTCCCTGCCAAGCCTGCGTCTCAAAGCCAACGCCGATCGTCGTTTGCGCAACGGCCACCTGTGGGTCTACAGCAACGAAATCGACGTGGCCGCCACCCCACTCCACGGCTTCCAGGCAGGCGACCAGGCTATCCTGGAAGCGGCCGGCGGCAAGACCCTGGGCATCGTGGCCATGAGCCCGAACAACCTGATCTGCGCCCGCCTGCTGTCGCGCGACATCAAGTTGCCGCTGGACAAGTCGCTGCTGGTGCACCGCCTGAACGTCGCCCTGTCCCTGCGTGACCGCCTGTTCGACAAGCCGTTCTACCGCCTGGTCTACGGCGATTCCGACCTGTTGCCAGGCCTGGTGGTCGACCGTTTCGGCGACATCCTGGTGGTACAGATCGCCTCGGCGACCATGGAAGCCCATAAAGAAGACGTGATCGCCGCCCTGACCCAAGTGCTCAAGCCCAGCGGCATCCTGTTCAAGAACGACTCCGCCGCACGCGACGCCGAAGGCCTCAACCGCTACGTCGAAACCGTGTTCGGCCTGGTGCCGGAGTGGGTGGCGCTGGAAGAAAACGGCGTGAAATTCGAAGCCCCGGTGATCCAGGGCCAGAAAACCGGCTGGTTCTACGACCACCGCATGAACCGCGCCCGCCTGGCTCCGTATGCCAAAGGCAAACGCGTGCTCGACCTGTACAGCTACATCGGCGGCTGGGGCGTGCAAGCCGCGGCCTTTGGCGCCAGTGAAGTGTTCTGCGTCGACGCCTCGGCCTTCGCCCTCGACGGCGTGGAGCGCAACGCCGCGCTGAACGGCTTTGCCGAGAAAATGACCTGCATCGAAGGCGACGTGTTTGAAGCCTTGAAAGAACTGAAAGCCAGCGAGGAACGCTTCGACGTGATCGTCGCCGACCCACCGGCGTTCATCAAACGCAAAAAAGACATGAAGAACGGCGAAGGCGCCTACCGCCGCCTCAACGAGCAAGCCATGCGCCTGCTCAGCAAGGACGGCATCCTCGTCAGCGCTTCGTGCTCCATGCACCTGCCGGAAGACGACCTGCAAAACATCCTGCTGACCAGCGCCCGCCATCTGGACCGCAACATCCAGATGCTCGAACGCGGCGGCCAAGGCCCGGATCACCCGGTGCATCCGGCGATTGCCGAGACGCGCTACATCAAGAGCATCACGTGCCGGTTGCTGCCTAACAGCTAAGTAGAGTTAGAACGCAGAACAAAATGTGGGAGCGGGCTTGCTCGCGAATGCGGTGGATCAGTTACAAAGTTGTTAACTGACACACCGCATTCGCGAGCAAGCCCGCTCCCACACTTTTTTGCGCAGTGCCAGAAACATTGTTCCGACTTCTACAAGCCACTTTTTTTGATTGAATTCCATTTTCCGCAGACTAGTATCGATTTCTGGTTCTACTCCGGGAAAACAAAAACAATGTCTGGGCCCGCCCTCTCGCGCTTCATCCTGATCACCTGCATTTCCCTGATCAGCTTCTTTCCGATCAATATCCTGCTGCCCTCCTTCCCCGCCCTGTCCGCCCACTTCGATACGCCCACCGCTGACGTCGCGCTGTCCATCAGCCTGTTCACGCTGGTCTTTGCGATCTCCCAACTGGTGGCCGGCCCGCTGTCGGATAAATGGGGGCGCAAGGAAGTGCTGATCGGCTGCATCAGCCTGTCGATCCTCGGCGCCATCGGTTGCGCATGGGCGCCGGATTACCTGAGCTTCCTGCTGTTTCGCAGTGTCCAGGCCATGGGCTGTGGATTTTTCGTGCTGGGCCACGCGCTGGTGGAAGACCTGTTCGACGAACAAGACCGCGCCCGCGTGCGCCTGTATTACATGACCTTGAGCGGCTCGTTTGTCGCGCTGTCACCGCTGATCGGCTCTTGGCTGCAAACCACCTTCGACTGGCAAGGCAGTTTCTACGGCTTTGCCCTGATGGCGCTGGGCATGTTGATCCACGCGGCCTGCATCCTGTCGTCGAAGGCCGCCAGCCCGCACCGTGCCGCCGTTTCCATCATCGATACGCTGAAAGCCGTGGCTAAAAATCGCGACTTCCTACGTTATTGGTGGATCGCCGCGCTGGTGTTCGCCTGCTACTTCGCGCTGATCAGCATGACACCGCTGATCTTCATGGACACGCTGCAGCTTTCCGAATACCAATACGCGCTGGTGCTGATGGTGTACGGCGTGGCCTACCTGCTCGGCGGCGTCGTGGCGTCGTATTTGCAAAAACGCATCACGCTGTCGCGGCAGATAAACATCGGCCTCGGCTTGCTGAGTGTCGCCGGGGTGCTGCTGACATTGATTGTCGGCATGCACGCCATCACCACGGTGACCTTGCTGATCCCGATGCTGATCAGCGCCCTCAATTTTATCGTGCTCAGCCTATGGGGGCTGGTGACCAACCGGCAGACTACGGCTCGCGCATTACCGGCGTGAGCAGCATGTCACTGGTCTGCAATTGCCGGTAACGCGGCTTGACCAGTTCGATCCTGCCGATGCGGATGTCGTGGATCAGCGTTTCGGTGTCCACATAGCCGTCCGGCAGTTGCGTCCAGACCAGTGGGCCGCGATCGTCCCATTGGCCTTTCTCATCCAGGGCAAAGATGCGCGGTGGCTTGGAGTCTTGGCGGTAGCCGGTGTTTGGAATCGCCAGCACTTCGGGCTGGCCGTCCAGGTCCAGATCCACCGCCCACAACACACAGTTGGACTCGCACGGTGAGTCGGTAGCCAGGCTCAGTTCGGCAAACTGCTCGCTGCCCTTGGGCTTGGGACCGATCCATTCGAGTTCGGGCTTGGGCCGGCGGGCGCGCTCCTTTTCATACTGTTCGCTGAAACTCAGCGCCGTGTCGTCCATGCGCTCGCGCAAGGCACGACGCGAATCCGCGTCAAGAATGCGCTCTTTATCCAGATCCTCCTGCAACTTGGCGTAAGCCTCCTCGCCGGCCTTCTCCAGGCCAAAACGCAGGTAGTGCGCATCAAAGGCCTCGGCCTTGGTGCGCCCGTCCAGCAAGCGTTGCACCTGATCATTCACACTGATCTGTACCGGGTTGAGCAGCGGCGTGTTGATCAACACCACCAGCGCACAAAACAGCAACGCCAGTGCCGGGTTGGTCACACGCAAGTTGCCCAGCCACACCGGTTTACGCAGCACCACCGCCCACACCGCCGCCAGGCCGTACAAACCACACAGTGATGCCGCCGCCAGCGCAATGAACCGTTGCGGCGACAAGGCGTATTGCTCGACCCGCAGCCAGCTCGAATAAAACGCCAGCGCCGCGAGCACCGGCAGGCACAACAGGCTCAACTCGATAAACCGCGTCAGCCACTTTGGATACGGCCGAGGCTGCGCGCCATCCTGGAACACCCCGTTGAGCAGAAACAGCTGAGCCCCGGCCAGCACCAGCAAAATCGGTGTGGAATAGCCCGTCGCCCATATCCGCCCAAGCCCGGTAAACGGCAGGGCCAGGGTAAACAGCACGCTGATCAGCGCAATCAACGGCAGTAGCAAACCACACGCGCTGAACAGCATGCCGCGCATCTGGCCGATGACTTTTTCACTGCGGGCCGCCAAGTACATGCCGAGCGCGAACACCAGTGGCAGGGCGAAACACAGGAACAACTCACTCCAGAAATGATGCTCGAAGAACTCGATGCCCAACATCAGGAACAGCCGGCCCCACAGCTTGAGCAACGCCATGAACAGCCCCACCAGGATCAACGCGTAGAGCACGATGAACACGCTGTTCCAGGCTTGCTGGAACAGGTCTTCATAGCGCCAGCGCTGGCCTTTGGCCGAGGGCCAGGCAAACAGGAAGCTGGCGCAGACGTAGCTCAGCACCACCACACTGATAAACCACGAGTTGATCGCCCAACGGTTGTCGCCGATATGCTCGACGCCATAACACACCCACAGCGTCATGCCGCCCATCAGCAGGGTGAACAGCAGCGTCGGCAACAGCGAACGCCAGTGCCGGACTTTTTCCCCGAGCAACTGCAACGTGGTGCCGCCCACCAGGACCAGGGTGTAGGTGACAAAAAACAGCGCTTCGTTCAAGCGATACAGCTGGTCGGAGTAATAGAAGGCGATTCCCTGGACCAGGCCGATCAGCAGGTAGAACCCAAGAAAACGATTGATACCGGGCATTCCAGTTCCTTTGGAGTGGAGAGGGACAAAAAAGGCCGCCAGTCTAAACAAAGCCGCAGGCCCTGTATTGCCCCGTTCCCTCCAGCCGCCAGCGGTGTAGAATCGGCCCTATTCATCGCCAGTCATCCCCCGGCGGGTTTATGAGCTCGAGGCCCAAGCACGCGGCGATCCCGCGACGCGAGTGGCAACTTCCGGACACACGGCCATTTTTCGGGTGTTCCAGTAGTGAAATAGAAGCTCACTCCCCTTTAGTACTTGATTAGCCGCCCGGAGTGCTCCAATGCCTGATTACCGCTCGAAAACATCCACCCACGGCCGCAACATGGCCGGCGCGCGCGCACTGTGGCGTGCCACGGGGATGAAAGATGACGACTTCAAGAAGCCGATCATCGCGATTGCCAACTCGTTCACCCAGTTCGTACCCGGCCATGTCCACCTCAAGGACCTGGGCCAACTGGTCGCCCGCGAGATCGAACGCGCCGGCGGTGTGGCGAAAGAATTCAACACCATCGCCGTCGACGACGGCATCGCCATGGGCCATGACGGCATGCTGTATTCCCTGCCGAGCCGCGAGATCATCGCCGACTCCGTGGAATACATGGTCAACGCCCACTGCGCCGACGCCATCGTGTGCATCTCCAACTGCGACAAGATCACCCCCGGCATGTTGATGGCCGCCCTGCGCCTGAACATCCCGGTGATCTTCGTCTCCGGCGGCCCGATGGAAGCCGGCAAGACCAAGCTCGCCTCCCACGGCCTCGACCTGGTAGACGCCATGGTCATCGCCGCCGATTCCAGCGCTTCTGACGAGAAGGTCGCGGAATACGAGCGCAGCGCTTGCCCTACGTGCGGCTCGTGCTCCGGCATGTTCACCGCCAACTCGATGAACTGCCTGGTGGAAGCCCTGGGCCTGGCCTTGCCGGGCAACGGTTCGACACTGGCCACCCACAGCGACCGCGAGCAGCTGTTCCTGCAGGCCGGCCGCACCATCGTCGAGCTGTGCAAGCGTTACTACGGCGAGAACGATGACTCGGTGTTGCCGCGCAACATTGCCAACTTCAAGGCGTTCGAAAACGCCATGACCCTGGACATCGCCATGGGCGGTTCCACCAACACCATCCTGCACTTGCTGGCCGCGGCCCAGGAAGCCGAGATCGATTTCGACCTGCGCGACATCGACCGCCTGTCCCGCCACGTGCCGCAGCTGTGCAAAGTCGCGCCGAACATCCAGAAGTACCACATGGAAGACGTGCACCGCGCCGGCGGGATCTTCTCGATCCTCGGCTCCCTGGCCCGTGGCGGCCTGCTGCACACCGACCTGCCGACCGTGCACAGCCGCAGCATGGAAGAAGCCATCGCCAAGTGGGACATCACCCAGACAGACGACGAAGCGGTGCACCACTTCTTCAAGGCTGGCCCGGCCGGCATCCCGACGCAAACCGCGTTCAGCCAGTCGACCCGTTGGGACACGCTGGATGACGACCGTGAAAACGGCTGCATCCGCAGCGTCGAGCACGCCTACTCAAAAGAAGGCGGCCTGGCCGTGCTGTACGGCAACATCGCTCTGGATGGCTGCGTGGTGAAAACCGCCGGTGTGGATGAATCCATCCACGTCTTCGAAGGCCGCGCCAAGATCTACGAAAGCCAGGACAGCTCGGTTCGCGGCATCCTCGCCGACGAAGTGAAGGAAGGCGACATCGTGATCATCCGCTACGAAGGCCCGAAAGGCGGCCCGGGTATGCAGGAAATGCTCTACCCGACCTCCTACCTGAAATCCAAGGGCCTGGGCAAAGCCTGCGCCTTGCTGACCGACGGCCGTTTCTCCGGCGGCACCTCGGGCCTGTCCATCGGCCACGCTTCGCCGGAAGCCGCAGCCGGCGGCGCGATCGGCCTGGTGCAGGATGGCGACAAGGTGCTGATCGACATTCCGAACCGCTCGATCAACCTGTTGATCAGCGATGAAGAACTGGCGGCACGCCGGGTCGAGCAGGACAAGAAGGGGTGGAAGCCGGTGGAGAAGCGTCCGCGCAAAGTCACCACCGCGTTGAAAGCCTATGCCCTGCTGGCCACCAGTGCCGACAAGGGTGCCGTGCGTAACAAGGCGATGCTTGACGGGCTATAACCCCCCTCAGCGCCTCAAAAATGCCCCGATCTTCGGGGCATTTTTTTGCCCCCTCGCTGGAACTAAATGTCATCAGCTACCGATAAACAAACTGACCCTACCGAACTCAGCACTGCAAATGCCCGTTCATGGTTTCAGTTTTCTAACAGGTAACGCTCATGCCCAGAATCGCGCCTGCACCTTCTTTCACTGTTGCCCCGCAACTCCAGCATCCTCCACAACACAAAGCAAACCTGCCGCCAAACGGGGCAACGGCCCTTGGTGAACATTTCTACCTATTCCAAGGCCCGACACAGCAGTCTCCCAGAAAACTGGTCATCAGCGCCCATGGCGCCTACCTTCCGGGTATGAACTTGAAAGTGCCAGAGAACACGTCTCTTGTTTTTTATGGCCCGGATGGCCATTCACTGCAAGACCCCACCCTGGGTGGCGTAGCCCGAGAAACCGTGAATATTTACGAGAAAACGCGCCCTGGTGAAGACGTCCGAAATTATCTGCTCGGCAAATACCCGGAGGACTCTTACAACAACATTCGGTATACCGTGAACAACTCGGACTTCGACGTGCTGACTGTACGCAACCGGAAAACCCCTTCACTCGCCTTGAGGAACATAGCCATCACTTTGCAGGATGCCCTGACGGAGGTGAATAACAAGGGGCTGCGGTATCAAGAGATTCACGCTTCATTCTGTCGCCCGAACCTGCTTAATCCTGCAGCACCTCTATACCGTGCCACTTTGCGTGAAGAAAGTTGCGATACAGTCCCGGCAACTGGAGCGCCGATACAGGATAAGTCGTCAGGCTGAAACGCCGCGCATAAAAAGTGCCCGCCAAGAGCCGGGCATTTTTTATCCGGCTGAAATCAGAACTGTGGGGTGTAGGTCATGGTGAACATCACATTGCGCGGGTCGCCATAGTAGTTACTGCCCCAGTTCGCGTTGTACGCCGGGATGTAGTACTTCTTGTCGAACATATTGTTCAGGTTCGCCGCGACGGTGAACTCCTGGTTGATCTTGTAGGCCACCCGCGAATCCCACAGTGCATTGCCCGGCACGCTGAAGGTGCGATCGTAGGCGACGGTGCTGCTTTGCGCCGTCACGCCAGCACCGACGCTGAACTTCTGCCAGTCCCCCGGCAATTGGTAGTCGCCCCACACCTTGAGCAGGTGCTTGGGCGTCCAAGTGCTGAAGACCTTGCCTTCGTAGGTGTCGTCCTTGAGGAACTTGGTGGTGTTGTAGGTGTAGCTGGAGACCAGTTGCAGACCCGGCAGCACTTCACCGCCCAATGTGGCTTCAAAGCCCTGGCTGCGAACCTTCCCCGAGGCCACCGAGCAGTACCAGCCATTGCAGTTCATCGGCCCTTGCAGGTCCTGGACGCCACGGTTTTCCTGGTCGTAGCGGAAGATCGCAAACGAGGTGTTGAGGCGGCCATCGGCCAGTTCACCCTTGATGCCCAGCTCGTAGTTCTTGCCCTCGATAGGCTTGAGCAGCGAGCCGGAGGTGGTCAGGTTGGTTTGCGGCTCGAACGCATCGGCGTAGCTGGCGTAGGCCGACCATTGATCGTTCAGGGCATAGACCAGGCCTGCATACGGGGTGACCTTGCCGGAGGTTTGCGTGGTGCTTTCCTCGGCAGCGCCGTACACGCCCTGGCGACCGTTCTGGCCGATGTAGGAGTACTCATACCAACTGGTGCGCGCGCCGAGGATCAGCGTGAGCGGGTCCAGCACCTTGACGCGCCAGGTGCCGTAGATGCCTTTCTGGCGAATGTCATACCAGCTCTTCGAGGCGTTCCCCGCCTGGAACAACTGGTATTTGTCGCGCTGCACACGGTTGTGGTCGATGTTGAAAATATCCGCGCCATTCGTTGCCGCCCGCGCCCACTGGTCGTCGGTGGTGAGTTTGGAATAGTTGGCGCCCAGGACCATTTCCTGTTGGAAACCCAGGCCGTCGAACTTGCCGTTGACATACACGTCCGCGCCACGACTTTTGGTATTGAAGTCGGTCACCCAGTCGATGTAGCGCACATTGCCCGTATCACCGGGGTTGGGGACGGTATCCCACGTCGCCTGGTACGTCGCGTCGTTATGCTCGTCCATTGCCACCAGCGCAGCCTTCACTTTCCAGTCATCGTTGAAACGATGCTCCAGGTCGGCGAACACCTGGGTCTGGTTGTTGACGGCACGGTTCCAGCTGGCGCCGACAAAGGTCGAACGCGGCAGGCCGATATCACTGCCATTGGCGTAGCGGGGCAACGACATGAAATTGGGGCGTGAGTGGCCTTTCTGGTTACTGATGCCGACGCCCACGGTAGTGTCTGGCGTGAAGTCATAGTCGACGGCGCCGTAGACGGTCTGGTTCCAGCCGCCCGCGTAATCGACGAAGGAGTTGGTGGTGTCGTAATCCGCCACAAACCGGCCGCGCAAGGTGCCTTCCGGGTTGAGCGGGCCACCGGCATCGACTTGGGTGCCGTAGTGGTCCCACGAGCCGGCCTTGGCGGTGATGGTCACTGTGGGCGCCTGCTGGCCACGCTTGCGCACCAGATTCATGGTGCCGCCGGGGCTGTTGGCGCCTTGCAGCAAGGCGGCCGGGCCGCGCAGGGTTTCGACGCGGTCGTAGATCGCCATGTTTTCGGTGAGGTAGCTGCCCAGCGTGTAGGTGTTACGCGGGATGCCCACGCCGTCGTATTGCAGCGTGCCCACTTCGAAACCACGGGAGAAGATGAACATGCCAGGGCCAGGAGATTTGGTCGCCGTCAGGCCGGGCGTGCGCTTGACCACGTCGGACAGCTTGGTGGTGTTCTGGTCGTCCATCTGCTTGCGGGTCATGACGCTGACCGACTGCGGGATGTCCTTGAGTTTCTGCTCGCCCTTGCCGATGGTCACGGCACCCGTGGTGTAGGAGCCGGTACCTTCGGTGGTGACGCCCAGGCGCTCGGCACTGATGGTGGTGGCGCCGACTTCGAGGGCGCCACCGGCGTCCACACGCTTTTCCAGGGTGACGGTATCGGCATTGATAAACGCTGCGCTCAAGCCCGTGCCGCCGAGCAGTTGCCCCAAGGCTTCACGCTGCCCCAGGTTGCCCTTCACCCCCGGCGACACCACCCCCTGGGTCAACTCACCATTCACCAACACCTGCACCCGCGTCAGCGCCGAAAATGCCGCCAGCGCACCGTCCAGGCTTTGCCCTGGAATATCGAAGCGGTAAGTCTGGGCCTGGATGGTCTCAGCAGCCTGCAAATACAGCGGCCCAGTGCCGCTGGCCAAGGAAATGGCCAGTGCCAGCAAGGGCCGTGCGGCGTATCGGTGTGCCATAGATGGTGCTCCCCGGTGCAAAAAAGTCGGTGATCGGCGCCGCACTACTTGAGAGTGCTTACTATTTACGCCTCAGTGATCAAGGACGATGCCCCACCGGGAAACCCTGAAAATATTTTGAAAAAGTTGCCGTCAGGACGCTTTGCCTTCGCGCAACACCAGCAAATACGGGGTGTAGCGCTCGGCATGCAGGTTGAGGGTGTATTCCAGCGCCTTGATTACGGCATCGGGTTTGTCGATCTCAAACACGCCGGAAACCACGCGATTGCGCAACGCGTCGCCAAGCACCAAGGTCTTGCCGGGCCAGTAACGGTTCAACTCGTTGACCACTTCCGACAGCGGCTGTTGGCGGAACACCAGTTGGCGCTGGCGCCAGGCGAAACCGCTGGCGGGATCGAAAGCGTGCACGTCGGCGAGGCGCTGGTCCTGATATTCCACCGCCCGTCCCGGCTCCAGGTAGACCGGCTCGCCCATGCCCGCACTGACCTGCACCTTGCCCTCGGCCACCTGCACCCGCGTCTGCGCATCGCGCCGCGCCACGCTGAACTGGGTGCCGACCACCTTGACCCAGCCCTCACCGGACTGCACCACGAACGGCCGCGCCGGGTCCTTGGTCACGCTGAAAAAACCTTCGCCACGCAGCAGACGAATCTGACGCTCGCCGCCGCTCATGCGCACTTGAATCGCGCTGTCGGTGTTGAGTTGCAACTGAGAGCCATCGGCCAATTCGACGGTGCGCGATTCGCCGGTGCCGGTGGCGTAGTCCGCGCGCAGGCGGTCGAGCCAGGGCGTGTTCTGTACGGTCAACCCAACCGCCAGCAGCACGGCAGCGGCATAAGCCCAGCGCCGCGCGGGTTTGCGCCACGCGGCCTGCTCGGCGCGGCGGATCAACCGTGCCGGTTCACGCAAACCGCCGAGCATCGCCTGCACTTCCTGCCAGGCTTCATCCTGGGCATTGCCCTGGCCGAGCCAGGCGGCGAAGGCGTCCATCTCGGCCGGGGTCACGTCCTCGGCCTGCAAGCGGAAGTACCAGGCGCACGCTTCTTCGAACAACGCGTCGGCAGTGGGTAACGCAGTCATGTCCGACGTCCTTGTGCATCGCAGGCAAGCCGCGTCTTGATGTAGGCGCGGCATTCAATCAAGGCGCGACGCAATTGGTATTCCACGCTGCGCGGGGTGATCGACAGGCGTTCGCCAATCTGGCGGTAGGAAAGTTCGTCGACATGATAGAGCAGGAAGATCTGCCGAGTCGCCTCGGGCAACGCCAGGATCGCGTCCTGCATCAGTTGCTCCTGCTGGTAGGCGGCCAATTGTTCATCGGCGCCGGGGTTGCTGCACGGCAGTTCTTCGCTGGGCTCGCCGGCGTCCAGGCGCTCACGGCGAATGGCCTGGCGCTGGTGATCGCGCACCAGGTTACTGGCGATGGTGAAGAGGAAGGCCGGGAGGTTGTCGATCTTCTCACCGGAGTCCAACCGGGCCAGGCGCAGGAACGATTCCTGGGTCAGGTCGGCGGCTACCTGGGCGCTGCCGGTGCGGCGGGTGACGAAGGCTTCGAGGGCTTTCTTCTGCTCCGCGAACAGGCGCGCGATCTGCGAATTCCAGGAGAGCACGGCACTACCTTGAGGTGAACGAGGGGTTCAGGAGGTGCGCACGCTAGCAGAGGATGAGATTTGTTCGCAATTGAAATCTATTTTTTGCTGGGGGTCATGCGGTGTTTTTGAGGCCGTCTTCGCGAGCAAGCCCGCTCCCACAGTTGACCGCGTTTCAACATGAGAATGCGGTCAAAATGTGGGAGCGGGCTTGCTCGCGAATGCAGGCGACTCGGTGTTACTGAATGTCATCCGGTTTGACGATCACCCAATTCTTGTCCGCCGTCACCGCCAGCCCTTCCTTGGCCTGCGCCGCCGCGTGCTTGGCCATCATGCCGTTGAGCTGGGTCATGTATTTGTCCTTGCGGTTGATCCACAAATGCACGCCGCCCTTGGCCACGTCCACATCGTGGAACAGCATGTAGCCATCGCTCGTTGGCGTGTCGCCGCCCACCAGCACCGGTTTTTTCCACTCGTCGATGTAGGTCAGGATCGCCGCGTGTTTACCGGCCATCCAGGTGGCCGGGGTCCACAGGTAAGGGGTGAGTTCGAGGCCGAGGTTGGCTTTCTCGTCATATTTGCCGGCGCTGATCTGTTTGCGTGCGGTGGTCAGCTCGCCGGTCTTGCGGTCCTTGAGCAGGGTGGTCACGCCGATGACGTTCTCGGGTTTGACGTTGTAGCCGTACTTCGGATCGGCGGCGACCATGCGCACCAGTTCTTCCGAGGCAGCGGTCATCACATACACGTCGATGCCGTTTTCCATCAGCTTGTTGTACAGCTCCTGCTGGCCGGTGAAGACTTTCGGCGGCTGCACTTCGGATTTTTTCACCACGTCGCCTTCGAAATAGCTGACAGGCACCGGCTTGCCGGAGGCCATCAGTTCGTCGACCTGGACCTTGAGTTCCTTGAGGGTGAACCCCGAAAACACCTGGGCGACCCACGGGTAGCAGACCATGTCGTCCACTTCGCAGAGGCGATAGTAGTAACTGAACAGACTTTCCTTATGGTCGGCAGTGTCTTTGAACGGCATAAGCTTGAGCGACGGATCAAGGCTGTCGCGGGTGATCAGGCCCTTGTTTTCCATGTAGGGCAACAGGGACTCTTCGAGGTCGTAGCGGTAGCTGGTGTTGTCCATGTCGAACACCGCGAAATTGCCCTTGTTGGCGTTGGCGGCGATCATTTTGTTCAGTTGCTCGGCGGCCGGGGCCGGCCAGTGTTTCAACTCGGTGGCGGCCATGGCGTGGCCAGCAAGGCCCAGGCACAGCGCGGCGGCAAACATTCTCGAAGCGAGCTTCATATGCGTTTTCTCCCTGAGTGAAAGACATCGACGCTAACAAATCCCTGTGACAGTTAGCGCCCGAGCACGACCGCTTGCGTCCTGATTCCGCCAACGCCATATACCTGAGCGTCAAAGGCTTATTCCAAAAGCGACAGTCACCATTCGATATCGGTATTAAATCAATATATTTCAAGCTGTTAGGATTTCCGGTTCGCAATCGCAGGCTCACGCGATTGGCAGCCTCTGACGGAGCTTCAATGAATCTGCCTCTGATTCTCAACTTACTGGTGTTCGTGGTCCTGTTACTGGGCCTGGCACAAACCCGCCGCACAAACTGGAGCCTGGCCAAGAAGGTGTTGTTCGCCCTGGCCCTGGGCGTGGCGTTCGGTGTGGCACTGCATAGCATTTACGGCGCCGGCAACCCGGTGCTCAAGGCTTCCATCGGCTGGTTCGACCTGGTCGGCAACGGTTATGTGCAATTGCTGCAAATGATCGTGATCCCGCTGGTATTTGCTTCGATCCTCAGCGCCGTGGCGCGGTTACACAACGCCGCGTCCCTGGGCAAGATCAGCTTCCTGACCATCGGCACACTGTTGTTCACCACCGCGATCGCGGCGTTGATCGGTATCGGCCTGACCAACCTGTTCGGCCTCACCGCCGAAGGCCTGGTGGCCGGCACCCAGGAAATGGCGCGCCTGCAGGTGATCCAGAGTGATTACGCGGGCAAGGTCGCCGACCTGAATATCCCGCAGTTGCTGCTGTCGTTCGTGCCGTCGAACCCGTTCGCCGACCTGGCGCGGGCCAAGCCGACGTCGATCATCAGCGTGGTGATTTTCGCCGCGTTCCTGGGGGTTGCCGCGCTGCAACTGCTCAAGGATGACGTGGAAAAAGGCCAGAAAGTGCTCAACGCCATCGACACCCTGCAAGCCTGGGTGATGCGCCTGGTGCGCCTGGTGATGAAATTGACGCCGTACGGCGTATTGGCGCTGATGACCAAGGTGGTCGCCGGTTCCAACCTGCAAGACATCATCAAGCTCGGCAGTTTCGTGGTGGTGTCGTACCTGGCCCTGGGCCTGATGTTCGTGGTGCACGGCCTGCTGCTGTCCCTGGCCGGGATCAACCCGCTGCGCTTTTTCCGCAAGGTCTGGCCGGTGCTGACATTTGCCTTCACCAGCCGCTCCAGCGCGGCGGCGATCCCATTGAGCATCGAGGCGCAGACCCGTCGCCTGGGCATCCCGCACTCCATCGCCGGTTTCGCCGCCTCGTTTGGCGCGACCATCGGCCAGAATGGTTGCGCGGGTCTTTACCCGGCGATGTTGGCGGTGATGGTGGCGCCGACCGTGGGCATCAACCCGCTCGACCCGCTGTGGATCGCGACGCTGGTGGCGATTGTGACCCTGAGTTCGGCCGGTGTGGCGGGCGTGGGCGGCGGCGCGACGTTTGCCGCGCTGATCGTGCTGCCGGCGATGGGCTTGCCGGTGTCATTGGTGGCGTTGCTGATTTCCGTGGAGCCACTGATCGACATGGGCCGCACGGCGTTGAACGTGAACGGCTCGATGACGGCCGGGGCGATTACCAGCCAGATCATGGGGCAGACGGATAAAGCCGTATTGGATGCCGATGAGCACGCCGAACTAGCCCAAGCCTAAACTTGTAGTGAGCGGGCTTGCCCCGCGCTGGGCGGCGAAGCCGCCCCAAAACCAGACACCGCGTTTTTCCTGAAACACCGCGGCGTACCTGTTGCGGCGGCTTCGCCGCCCAGCGCGGGGCAAGCCCGCTCACTACAGGTTGTCAGGCTTTTTTCCAGACTTCGAAGTTGTAGGCAGGCTTGTCACCTTCAGCCGGATTTTCTTGGTTGGAAACCAGCTTCCACTGGTTCAAATCAAACTCCGGAAACCACGCATCCCCCTGCGGGCTCAACGCCACCCGTGTCAAATACAGGCGATCGGCCTGTTCCAGCCCCTGCGCATACAACTGCGCACCGCCGATCAGCATCAGCTCATCCACGCCCTGCTCCAGCGCCCACGCTTCGGCGCGCTCAACCGCAGCATCCAGCGACGGAAAAACCTCGGCACCTTCCAGCACCAGATCGGTCTGACGGCTGACCACAAGGTTCAAGCGCCCCGGCAACGGTCGGCCCAGGGAATCCCAGGTCTTGCGCCCCATGATGATCGGCTTGCCGAGCGTGGTGGCCTTGAAATATTTGAAATCCCCCGGCAAATGCCAGGGCATGCTGTTGTCGACGCCGATCACGCGGTTTTCACCGAGGGCTGCGATCAGGCTTAAAGGGAGAGTTTTTTTCATGGCGACGAGAATACCAGAGCCCCGAGTCAGGGGTTATGCTCCAGGCTCACAAACACAACAGGACGGCGCGTGACTGCACTGACCCCGCTGCAAAAACTCTGGCTGACAGAAACCGTGCGCCTGCGCGAAGAACACGCAGGCCCCTTGGACGACCAGGAAGCCAACCGCCTGGCCCGCGCGGCCGGTGGCGATTTGCCGACGCGTATCCAGCGCCGCGCCCTGCACCTGGCCGAACGCGATGGCCTGAGCGCCGCCCTCACCCGCTGGCTGCAAGGTGCGCGCCTGGCGCTGGTGCTGCTGGCCATCGTCGCGCTGATCAGCGGCGCCGGCCTGGCCTTCGCCGCGCTGGGCAACGGCCTGGGCCCGGTGAATGTGTTCTGGGCCTTGGGCAGCCTGCTCGGTTTAAATCTGATCCTGCTGATCAGTTGGGCCCTGGGCCTGCTGTTTGCCGGCGAACACGGCGCCAGCCTGGGGCGGCTGTGGTTGTGGCTCAGCGAAAAACTCGCCCGCGACGCCAAGGCCGCACAATTGGCACCGGCGTTGTTGCTGTTGCTGCAACGCCAGAAACTCAATCGCTGGGCCGTCGGCGTGCTGGTCAACGGCCTGTGGCTGCTGGCCATGCTCAGCGCCCTGGCGATCCTGCTGACGCTGCTCGCCACCCGCCGCTACGGCTTCGTGTGGGAAACCACCATCCTCAGCGCCGACACCTTCGTCGCCGCAACCCAAACGTTGGGCAGCCTGCCCGCGCTGCTGGGCTTCAACGTACCAACCGTCGAGATGATCCGCGCCAGCGGCGATTCCGCGCTGAACATCGAACGCGCCCGCCAAACCTGGGCCGCTTGGTTGGTAGGCGTGCTGCTGGTCTACGGCCTGCTGCCGCGCCTGCTCCTCGCCCTGCTCTGCCTGTGGCGCTGGCAACGCGGGCGCGCCGCCCTGCGCCTGGACCTCAACCTGCCGGGCTACAGCCAGCTGCGTGAACGCCTGATGCCAAGCAGCGAACGCCTCGGCGTCAACGACGCCGCACCGGAGCAGTTGCCCCCTGTCAGCGGCGGCGTCAGCGACCTGCACAGCGACGGCGCCCTGCTGGTGGCCATCGAACTGGACGACCAGCATCCATGGCCGCCCAAGCTGCCTGCCAACGTCAACGATGCCGGCATCCTCGACAGCCGCGAATCGCGCCACAAACTGCTGGAACAACTCACGCGCTTCCCGCCCGCCCGCCTGGCCATCGCCTGCGACCCACGACGTTCGCCGGATCGCGGCAGCCTCGCGCTGATCGCCGAACTCGCCCGTAGCGCCGCCGCCACCCGTGTGTGGCTGCTGCAAGCACCGCCCGGCCAGGCGCTGGACGCCGAACGCCTGGGCGACTGGCACAGCGCGCTGCAACAGCTAGAGCTGCCCTTCGCCGACTGCGCGCCGCTGAACTGGCTGGAGACCGGTCATGACTAAACCGCTGAAACTCGCCGTGGTCGGCCACACCAATGTCGGCAAAACCTCGCTGCTGCGCACCCTGACCCGCGACGTGGGCTTCGGCGAAGTCTCCCACCGCCCCAGCACCACACGGCATGTCGAAGGTGCGCGCTTGTCGGTGGACGGCGAAGCCCTGCTGGAGTTGTACGACACTCCCGGCCTGGAAGACGCCATCGCCCTGCTCGACTACCTGGAGCGCCTGGACCGCCCGGGTGAACGCCTCGACGGCCCGGCCCGGCTGGCGCGGTTCCTCGAAGGCAGCGAAGCGCGCCAGCGTTTCGAACAGGAAGCCAAGGTGCTGCGCCAACTGCTGGCCTCGGACGCCGGCCTGTATGTGATCGACGCCCGCGAGCCGGTGCTGGCCAAGTACCGCGACGAGCTGCAAGTGCTGGCCAGTTGCGGCAAGCCGTTACTGCCGGTGCTCAACTTTGTCAGCAGCAGCGACCATCGCGAACCGGACTGGCGTGAAGCCCTGGCCCGCCTGGGCCTGCATGCACTGGTGCGGTTCGACAGCGTCGCACCGCCGGAAGACGGCGAGCGCCGCCTGTACGAAAGCCTCGCCCTATTGCTGGAAAACGCCCGGCCGCAGTTGGAGCGCCTGATTCTTGACCAGCAGGCCCAGCGCCAGGCCCGTCAGCAAAGCGCAGCGCGGTTGATCGCCGAGCTGCTGATCGACTGTGCCGCGTGCCGTCGCAGCGTGGTCACCGAAGATGAGCCGCACGCCATCAACGAGCTGCGCAAGGCCGTGCGCCAGCGCGAACAGAAATGCGTGGAAGCGCTGCTCAAACTGTTCGGGTTTCGCCCGCAAGACGCCGCCGCCAGCGATTTGCCGCTGCTCGACGGGCGCTGGGGCGATGACCTGTTCAACCCGGAAACCCTCAAGCAACTCGGGGTGCGCGTCGGTGGCGGGATCGCCGCCGGGGCCGCCGCCGGGGCCGGTGTGGATCTGCTGGTCGGCGGCCTGACCCTCGGCGCCGCCACCCTGGCCGGGGCGATTGCCGGTGGTGCGCTGCAAACCGCACGCAGTTATGGCAGCCGGCTGCTGGGCAAGATCAAAGGCCAACGCGAACTGACCGTGGACGACAGCGTGCTGCGCCTGCTCGCGCTGCGCCAACGTCAGTTGCTCAAGGCCCTGAACCTGCGTGGGCATGCGGCGATGCACAGCATCAAGGTCAACACGCCCCAGGACAAAAGCTGGCGCGAGGGCAAATTGCCGGACGCGCTGCACAAAGCCCGTGCCCATCCGCAATGGTCGTCGCTCAACCCCCACGCCAAACTCAGCCAGGCCGAACGCCAGGAGCAGGTCGAAGCACTCGCCCAGCGCCTCGACGAAACCTAAGCCGCCAACACCTGCCGCGCCTTGGCCTTGAGCACCTCAAGGTCGAGCAGCGGCACATGCATCTGCTTGGCCTGCTCGTCCCAATGACGCATGCGCAGGCTGACCGCGCAGAGCGGGTCCTGCTCAAAGGCCTGGGCTTCTTCGGCGGTCATCATCCCGCCCTGATAGCCCAGGGTGCGACGGCTGGCTGCGCTCAATCGGGCGTAGTAGCCCGGTTGGTTGAACGTCAGGTAGCGCTTGGCTTGCACGTGATATTCCACGAGCCTGGCCAAGCGTTCGCTGAACCCGGCGCGGCGCAGGTAATCCGCGCCCAGCCTTTCGTGGCTGACCACGCCGTAGCCACCCATGTCCGCGCCGCCTTGGCCGCACAGATGCCCGATGTCGTGGAAAAACGCCGCCAGCACCACTTCATCGTCAAACCCTTCCAACATGGCAAGCTGCGCGGCCTGGGACATGTGCTCGATCTGCGACACCGGCTCGCCGATGTAATCCGCCGCGCCGTGTCGCTCGTACAGGCCAAAGACCTCGGCAATCGCCTGTTCCGGGCTCATCACACACTCCCCCACAACGCACTGATATTGCGCTCGGCCAGCGCCGGCCCGACGCTCATGCCCACGCCGGTATGCATCAACGCTGCGCTCACCCCCGGTGCCGCCCGCAGGAACGAGAACGGCCCCGGCCCCCGTGCCCCGTATACGCCCTGCCAGCGCTCCACCACCTGGAGCCTGCAACCCAGGGTCTGCTCGGCCAGTTCGATCATCCAGTCGTCGACCTGCTCGGCGTTGAACGGCGAGGCATCGCTGCCGTAGGCATGGGAGTCGCCGATGATCAGCTCGCCATAGGGTGTCGGGCTGATCAGCAGGTGGATGCCGTGCTCGTGCAGGTGCGGCACATCGCGCAGGATCTGCGCCCGCACCGTCGCCGCCTCGGGCAGGTCGGCGAAGGCGCCGTAGTGCACGCAACTGAGTCCGGTGAGCAAGGCGTGTTGCAGGTTGAGATTGACCGCTGGCCGTGCGCGCAGCATTTGCAGGCGACAGATACTTGGGTTGAGTTCGGCCATCGCGTCGGCCAGCAGGGTTTGGTAGTCGTGACCGGAGCAGACGATGATCTGCTCGCCGCGAAAGCTGCCCGCCGTACTGTGCAGCAGGCCCGGTTCCACATCGCGTACCAGGGTGGAGAAATGAAACTCCACGTTCAATCCGTCGCGAAGGTAGTTGATCAACGCCGGGAGCGCTTCGCGCGAATACAGTTGCTGGTCGTCCTTGCCGTGCAACGCGGCACGGTGATGACGGAACTGGCCGCCATACAAATCCTTCATCGCTGCGCCTTGCAGCAATTCGACGTGGTAGCCGTGTTCCTTGGCGCGGCCGGCGCAGAAGGCTTCGAGCAGATGCTCTTCGGCTTCGTTGCGGGCGAACAGGTAGGCGCCGTTGCGCTTGAGCTGCAGGCCCGCGGCCTGGGCCCAGTGGCCCCAGATGTCACGGCTTTGCCGCGCCAGGTCGAGCATCGTGCCTGGCGGCTGGCCGGTGACCAGGGCCTGGCCGAAGTTGCGTACCGAGGCGCCCAGGGGCGTGACGCTGCGTTCGAAGACCTTGACCTTGAGGCCGCGCTGGGCGGCGGCGAAGGCGTGGGACAGGCCGAGGATGCCGGCGCCGACAATTAAAAGGTCGGTGGGGTGTGTCATGGAATGATGTCCTGAATTCAAGGCCGCCTTCGCGAGCAAGCCCGCTCCCACATTTGAATGTGTTCACAAATCAAAATGTGGGAGCGGGCTTGCTCGCGAAGCGGCCAGCAGCCCTAACGAAAAAATTACTGACCCGCCACCTTCTCCGACTTCCCGTCATAGCGCTTGCGCCACTCAGTCAGGATGCTGTCGCGATTCTTCGACGCCCAGGCAAAGTCGTTCTTGATCAGCCGCTGCTCATAATCGGCCGGCAATTCGGTCTGCGGCTTGGCAATCCCCGGCTGGGCGAGCACGGCGAAGTTGTCCTTGTACAGCGCCATCGCCGCTGGGCTGGCGGAAAAGTCGGCGAGTTTTTTCGCCGCGTCGGCGTGGGCCGTGCCCTTCATCACGGCCGTCGCTTCAATGTCCCAACCCAGGCCTTCTTTCGGCAGGATGATGTCCAGCGGCGCGCCCTGGCGCTTCAACTGCACGGCCGGGTATTCAAAGGAAATCCCGATCGGGAATTCACCAGACGCCGCCAGCTTGCACGGCTTGGAGCCCGAGTGAACGTACTGGCCGATGTTCTGGTGCAGGTCGTCCATGTACTGCCAGCCCTGCTTCTCGCCATAGGTCTGCAACCACGCGCTCACATCCAGGAAACCGGTGCCGGACGAGGCCGGGTTGGGCATCACGATCTTGCCCTTGTACTCAGGCTTGGTCAGGTCTTGCCAGCTCACCGGCTTGCTCAGGCCTTGCTTCTCAGCTTCGACGGTGTTGAAGCAAATGGTCGCGGCCCAGACGTCCATGCCCACCCAAGCCGGCGGGTTGGCCGGGTCGCGGTAGTTTTTGCCGATCTTGTCCAGGTCCTTGGGTGCGTAGTTGTCCAACATGCCTTGCTGGTCGAGGATCGCCAGGCTCGACGCGGCCAGGCCCCAGACCGCGTCGGCTTGCGGGCGGTCTTTCTCGGCCAGCAGCTTGGCGGTGATGATGCCGGTGGAGTCGCGCACCCACTTGATTTCGATGTCCGGGTTGGCCTTTTCGAAGGCTTGCTTGTAGGTCTTCAACTGCTCGGCTTCGAGGGCCGTGTACACCGTAAGGTCGGTCTTGGCGAAGGCATTCAGGCTGAATGCAGACAGTACGGCAGCGACCAGTGCCAGGGGTTTGAACATGGAACACCTCCTATCGGGATTATTGGCCCGGCGCGCTCTGGCGCCAGGCTTGGGAGCGACGCAACGCGCCACGTGAGGCCCACGCCAGCAACAGCGAGACGCCGGCCGAGGTGAACAGGATCAGGGTCGACATGGCCGCCGCGCCGCCCACGTTGCCGGCATCGTCCATGTTCAACACGGCGACGGCGGCGAGGATGGTGTCGGGGCTGTAGAGGAAAATCGCGGCGGATACGGTGGTCATCGCCGATACAAACAGGTAGCGCACGATGTCCAGCAGCGCCGGCAGGCAGATCGGCACGGTGACTTTCAGGTAATGGCGATACAGCGGCGCCTTGAGGGACAGCGCGGCGGCTTCGAACTCGGCGTCCAGCTGGCGCAACGCCGTGGTGGCGGTCATCTGCGCGGTGGTCAAATAATGCGCAATGGTGCACACCACCAGCAGGGTCATGGTTCCGTAGAACACATGCAGCGGGTTGCCGTTGAGGTTGAAAAAGAACACGTAGCCCAGGCCCAGCACCAACCCCGGCACGGCCATCGGCACAAAACTGAGCAGGCGCAGCGCGAGGTTCAGGCCCTTCTGGCCCTTGGTCTTTTCCATCAGGTAGGCGCCGCTGAAGATCAGCACGCTGCCGATCAACGCGGTGCACAAGGCCAGGGTCAGGCTGTTGCGATAGGCCAGCCAGCCGCCGCCGGCGGTGTCTTCGAACTGGTAGTGGTTCAGCGACAGCGACAGGTTGTACGGCCAGAATTTCACCAGCGAGGAGTACACCGCCATGCCGAACACCAGCAGCAAAACGGCGCAGATCAGTAGGACGATGGCCAGGTAGCAGCCGTCCCTCGAACGCGATGGCAGCGGTTGGAACACTTGGGCGCGGCCGCTCATAGAGTCGCCATGACGGCGGCGCAACCACGCATCCACGCCGAAGCTGAACAGCGCCGGCAGCAGCAACACCATGCCGATCAACGCGCCGCGACCGAACTGTTGCTGGCCGACCACCGCCTTGTACGCCTCCAGCGCCAGCACCTGATAATCGCCGCCGACCACCACGGGCACGCCGAAGTCGGTGATGGTCAAGGTAAACACCAGACAGAATGCGGCGAACACCGCCTGGCGCGTGGCCGGCCAGGTGATGCTGCGAAACGCCCGGGCCGGGCTCGCCCCCATGCTGGAGGCCGCGTCGAACAGGCGCGCATCCGCCAGGGACAGCGCCGACAGCAGGATCATCAAGGCGTGTGGGAAGGTGTAGATCACTTCGCCCAGAACGATGCCCCAGAAACCGTAGATATTCTCCGAGAGCAAGCCGCGCAACATACCCTGGTTGCCGAATAGATAAACCAGCGCAATCCCCGGCAGCATCGACGGTGCCATCAACGGCAACAGGGACAGGCCGCGCCAGATCGCCTTGCCGGGAATCAGCGTGCGTTGCAGGGCGTAGGCAAACAGGTAGGCCAGCGGTACGACGATGGCCGCGACGCTGAGGGAAACTTTCAGACTGTTGCCAAGCAACCAGTGGAAGTTGGCGCTGGTGATCAGTGCTTTAGCCGCGACCAGACCGCCGCCCTGCCCCGCTTCGCTGCTGAAACCACGCCAGAAGATCGCCAGCAACGGCAGCAACACGGCGACGCCCAGCAAGCACAGCCAGAGCAGTTTGCCGCCGACCACAAACAGGCGGTCGCCCAGTTCGGCACGGGAAGCCTGGCGCACGGCGGGCAAGGTCATGACAACGGCCATCTCAGGCAAACACCTGCAGGCTGCGCGGCGGCAAGGCCACCCAGATGTCCTGGGCGCCCAGGCGCGGCATGGCTTCCGGGGCCAGTTCGGCGAGCAGCGCATGGCCGGGTAACTGCTCGAGCTCAAAGCTCATGCGGCAGCGGTTGCCGAGGAACGTGACCTCGCGGACCTTGGCCGGGAACAGGTTTTCTTCATGCACCGGCGGGTTGACGCTGATGGCTTCCGGGCGGCAGAACAGGCGGCCGGACTTGGCCACGCCGGCATCATCGGCCAAGCGCATGTTCATCCCGCCGACCTGGGCGTGGCTGGCGCTGTTGCGGCTGAATGGCAGCCAATTGCCCTGGCCGACAAATTCCGCCACGAACGACGTGGCCGGGCGGTCGTAGATTTCCTGGGGCGTGGCGTACTGCTCGACCTTGCCGTTGTTCATCACGGCGATGCGGTCGGCCATCAGCATGGCTTCGTCCTGGTTGTGGGTGACCATCAGCGTGGTGATGCCCAGGCGCCGTTGCAGTTGGCGCAGTTCGGTGCACAGATGCTCGCGCACACGGGCGTCGAGGGCGGACATCGGCTCATCCAGCAGCAATAACGACGGCGCAGGCGCCAGCGCCCGGGCTAGAGCCACGCGTTGTTGCTGGCCGCCGGAGAGTTGGCCGGGGTATTTCTTTTCACTGCCGACCAGGCCGACCAGTTCCAACATCTGAGCGACACGCTTGCGCACTTCATCGCGGCCGCTGCCGGTGAGGCCGTAGCCGATGTTCGCTTCGACGGTCAGGTTGGGAAACAGGGCGTAGGACTGGAACAGAATGCCGTAGTCCCGTGCCTGGGGTGGCAGCAGGGAAACGTCGCGGTTGCCCAGGTAAAGTTCGCCGCTGTCCTGGCGCTCGAGCCCGGCGATGCAGCGCAGCAAGGTGGTCTTGCCACAGCCGGACGGGCCCAACAGGCACACCAACTCACCGGCGGCGACGTCCAGGGATACGTTGTCGAGCGCAGTGAAGGCGCCGAAGCGTTTCTGGATATTGCGCACCTTCATCGGCGCGCCGGGTTGGCTCAGGGCAGTGTTCATGCGTGGCACCTCATCAAACGGATGAGGGTCATGCTAGGTAGGCAATGCGTCGCGCGTGTGGCAGGAAGGCAAAAGGTGGTGATAGTGGTATTGGTGGATTTGGGTAGGGGTCAAAGGGGTGTGGTGCCTGCACTGCCGCTTTCGCGGGCAAGCCCGCTCCCACACTTGATCGGGTTCACACGGTCAAAATGTGGGAGCGGGCTTGCCCGCGAAGAGGCCCTCAAGACCACCATAGAACTCAGAGGGGCGACATTTCCTGCGCCAAGCCCAGAAACGCCGCTGGCAACCGTGCGCTTTTTCTTTCCTTGAGGCAGTACAAATACTCCGGAATCTGCGGCGCATGCTCGATGGTCAGCACCCGCAGTTGCGGGTCATGGGGCACTTCCTGGCGCGCAATGATGCTGATGCCGATATTGCGCAACACCGCCTCGCGGATCGACTCGCGGCTGCCGATTTCCAGCAGCGGCCCGTAGCTCACGCTAGCGCCCTGCAACATCTCTTCCGTCAGCCGCCGTGTGGTCGAGCCCGCTTCACGCATCAACAAAGTATGCCCGGCCAGGGCACTGAGGGGTACATGGTCGAGCTTGGCCAGGGGATGGTCGCGATGCACCGCCAGCACCAGCGGGTCGGTGCCCAATACCCGGCGGATCAGGCGTGGGTCTTCCACCAACTGCGAGGACGCGGCGACATCGACGCGGTAATCGTCCAGCGCTTCGAGCACCTGTTGGGAGTTGCCGATTTCCACCGACACGTCCACCTGCGGCAGGCGTTCGCGAAAGGCTTTGACCAGGTCGAGGATGTAATACGGCGCCGTCGCGGCAATCCGCAATGCGCCCTGGACCTGGCCGTTGTTGCGCAGGAAAAACTCGATGTCCGCTTCTTGCTGCAACAGCGCCTTGACCATCGGCAGCAGCCGCGCGCCTTCATCGCTGACGGTCAGACGCCGGCCGCCACGGTAGAACAACTCAACACCGTATTGGCTTTCGAGGTTGCGGATCTGGGTGGTGACCGTGGGCTGGCTGAGGCCGAGTTTTTTCGCCGCCTGGGTAATGCTGCCCAGGCGCGCGACCATATAAAAAGCCTTCAACTCGGCACTCAGCACGCCACCCTCACATCCATTATTTGCGCAACAGGCGCAGGCCATTGAACACCACCAGCAGGCTGACGCCCATGTCGGCAAACACCGCCATCCACATGGTGGCCATGCCCAGGAACGTGACTGCGAGGAAGATCGCCTTGATCACCAGCGCCAGGGCGATGTTCTGCCGCAGGATACTCGAGGTTTGCCGCGACAACCGAATGAATGCGGGAATCTTGCGCAGATCATCGTCCATCAGGGCCACGTCGGCCGTCTCGATGGCGGTGTCGGTGCCGGCTGCGGCCATGGCGAAACCGATCTCGGCACGGGCCAGGGCCGGGGCATCGTTGATGCCGTCGCCGACCATGCCGACGCGATGGCCTTGGCCATAGAGGGTTTCGATGGCTTGCAGTTTATCGGTGGGCAGCAGGTCGCCACGGGCCTGATCGATGCCGACCTGGGCGCCAATCGCCTGGGCGGTGTGGGTGTTGTCGCCGGTGAGCATCAGGGTCTTGATGCCCAGCGCGTGCAGTTGCTGGATGGCTTCACGGCTGCTGTCCTTGACCGTGTCGGCCACGGCAAACAGCGCCAGCGGGCCGGACTTGTCGAGCAGCAGCACCACGGACTTGCCTTGTTTTTCCAGGGCGAAGAGTTTTTCTTCCAGCTCCGGCGAGCACAGGCCAAGGTCCTCCACCAGGCGGTGGTTGCCCAGGTGATAGGTTTCGCCGTTGATGTCGCCGCGCACGCCACGGCCCGCCAGCGCCGCAAAGTTATCCACAGCGTGCAGCGCCAGGTTTTTATCCACAGCCGCATTGGCGATGGCGAGGGACACCGGGTGGTCGGAACGCCCGGCCAAACTCGCGGCTAACGCCGGTGCGCTGGCTTCGACGTTGGGGAACAGCGCCAGGTAATCGGTTTGCACCGGCTTGCCGTGGGTGATGGTGCCGGTCTTGTCGAGGGCCAGGTAGTCGAGTTTGTAGCCGCCCTCCAGGTAGACGCCACCCTTGATCAGGATGCCTTTGCGCGCCGCCGCCGCGAGGCCGCTGACGATGGTCACGGGCGTGGAGATCACCAGCGCACACGGGCACGCCACCACCAGCAGCACGAGGGCGCGGTAGATCCAGTCGAACCACACGCCGGCCATGAACAGCGGCGGGATCAGGGCTACGCCGAGGGCAAACAGGAATACCGCCGGGGTGTAGACCCTGGAGAAACTGTCGACAAAGCGCTGGGTCGGCGCGCGGGCGCCTTGGGCCTGTTCCACGGCGTGAATGATCCGCGCCAAGGTGGAGTTGTTGGCCGCTGCGGTGACTTTGTATTCCAGAGCGCCGGCCTGGTTGATGGTGCCGGCGAAGACCTTGTCGCCCACGGTCTTTTCAATGGGCAGGCTTTCGCCGGTGATCGGCGCTTGGTCAATGGTCGATTGGCCCGCAGTGACTTCGCCGTCCAGGCCGATGCGCTCGCCAGGCTTGACCCGCACGATAGCCCCAAGATCGATGCTTTTGACCTCTTGTTCAGCCCACGAACCGTCGGCCTGCCGCACCGTGGCCTGTTCGGGGGTCATCTGCATCAGGCCGCTGATAGCGTTGCGCGCACGGTCCAGGGATTTGGCTTCGATCAGTTCGGCGACGGTAAACAGGAACATCACCATGGCCGCTTCCGGCCACTGGCCGATCAGGATTGCGCCGGTCACCGCGATGCTCATCAGCGCGTTGATGTTCAGGTTGAGGTTTTTCAGGGCGATCCAGCCCTTTTTGTAGGTGGTAAGGCCGCCGCTGAGGATCGACACCAGCGCCACCAGGGCAATCACCCAGGTCGGCGCGGCGTTAGTGAAGTGCAGCACTTCAGCGCCCAATGCACCGACGCCGGACAATGCCAGCGGCCACCAGTGTTTCTTGGCGGGTGGTGCGGCAGCCGGGGTGCCTTCCTCGATGGGGTCGGCCTGCATGCCGATGGATTTGATCGCGGCGATGATCGGCGCGGTGCTCGGCAGGTCGTGGGTGACGCCGAGGATGCGGTTGATCAGGTTGAATTCCAACTGCTGGATGCCGGCGAGCTTGCCCAGTTTGTTCTGGATCAGCGTCTGCTCGGTGGGGCAGTCCATGGCTTCGATGCGGAACGTGCTCAAGCGCGAGCCGGCGGTGGGCGCCTCGTTCAGCGTCACCTTTGCCGCAGCCGAGCTGGCGGAACAGCAGGAATCGCCGTGGCCGTGGTTATGCACAGGCGTGAGTTTATGCTCGCCATGATCATGGTCGTGCTTGTGTTTATGCGGGGTGTGGATGGAATCGCTCATCAGGTCGCGTCCGTAAGGTGCCTGTTGCCAAGTAAAGACCCTGTAGCCACTATAGGGTCAAGCACCCATTTGGAGATTGCTGCGATGAAGATCGGCGAACTGGCGAAACTGACCGACTGCCCCGTGGAAACCATCCGCTATTACGAGAAGGAAGGCCTGCTGCCACCGCCGGCGCGCACCGAGGCCAATTACCGCGTGTACACCCAGGCGCACACCGAGCGGCTGATCTTTATCCGCAATTGCCGCAGCCTGGACATGACCCTGGAGGAGATCCGCAGCCTGCTGGATTTGCGCGACAGTCCGCAGGACCAGTGCGAAAGCGTGAATGCGTTGATCGACGAGCATATCCACCATGTGAAAGCGCGGATCGACGGGCTGTTGGCGTTGCAGGAACAGTTGCTGGACCTGCGCCAGCGTTGTGGCGGTGGGGAGCAGTGCGGGATTTTGCAGCGGCTTGAAGTCAGCGGAAGTGTGGCGGCCAGTGAGGCTGAGCCTTCCCATGTGGGCAGAAGCCACGGCCACTAACTCAAGTGAATACGGACTAAATGTGGGAGCGGGCTTGCTCGCGAATGCGGTGTGTCAGCTAACACATCTGCAAGCTGATCCACCGCTTTCGCGAGCAAGCCCGCTCCCACACAAGCTAGATCCCACATTGATCAGATGGCGACATCAGCCTTGATGCTCGGATCGGCGTCGTAACCCACAATTTCAAAGTCTTCGAACTTGTAGTCATAGATCGACGCAGGCTTACGCTTGATCACCAACTCCGGCAGCTTCTTCGGCGTACGCGCCAGCTGGGTCTGGATCTGTTCCATATGGTTACTGTACGCATGGGTGTCGCCAGTGGTGACGATGATCTCGTGGGGGATCAGGTCGCACTGCTGCGCCAGCATATGGGTGAGCAGCGCCAGCGCCGCGGTGTTGTACGGCAGGCCGAGGAACACGTCGGAGCTGCGGATATACAACTGCATCGACAGGTGACCGTCATGCACGAAGGCCTGGTACAGCAGGTGGCACGGTGGCAGGGCTTGCTTGCCGTTGCGCGCGTTTTCCTGGGGGCTCAGGGTCTCGTCGGGCAGGTACTCGACGTTCCAACCGTGGAACAGGATGCGGCGGCTGTTGGGGTTGGTCTTGAGCGTATGCACCATGTAGTCGATCTGGTTGATCGTGCCACCGTCCTTGGTCGGCCAGGCGGTCCACTGCTCGCCGTACACCGGGCCCAGGTCACCGTCTTCGGTGGCCCATTCGTCCCAGATCTTCACGCCGTTTTCATTCAGCCACTTGATGTTGGTGTTGCCGCTCAACATCCAGATCAGTTCGTTGGCGATGCTTTTGAAGTGAAGCTTCTTGGTGGTCAGCAGCGGAAAGCCGTCGGCCAAGTTATGCCGATACTGACGGGCAAACACGGCCTTGGTGCCGGTGCCGGTGCGATCGCCCTTGGTCAATCCATTGGTCACGACGTCGTTCAGTAGTTCGAGATATTGCTTCATTTTTTTACCCGTATCGTTGAAGCCGAGGCAGGGCAACCGCCTCGGCATTCGAATTTAAAGCGCAGTGTTCTTCAGCGGCTGCGGGCGATTGTACGCCCACCACAGCAGGCCCAGGCCGGCGAGGATCATCGGCAGGCTGAGGATCTGACCCATGGTCACCCAGCCCCACGCCAGGTAGCCCAACTGTGCATCCGGCACGCGCACGAATTCGACGATGAACCGGAAGATCCCGTAGAACAACGCGAACATGCCCGACACAGCCATGGTTGGGCGCGGCTTGCGCGAGAACAGGTAGAGAATCAGGAACAGTGCCACGCCTTCCAGCGCGAACTGGTAGAGCTGCGACGGATGGCGCGGCAGTTGCGCCGGGTCGCTGAATGGCGGGAACACCATCGCCCACGGCACGTCGGTCGGCTTGCCCCAGAGCTCGGCGTTGATGAAGTTGCCGATGCGCCCGGCCCCCAGGCCAATCGGTACCAGCGGCGCGACGAAGTCCATCAGTTCGAAGAACGACTTGCCGTTGCGACGGCCGAACCACCAGGCAGCGATCATCACGCCGACAAACCCACCGTGGAACGCCATGCCGCCCTTCCACACTTCGAAGATCAGCGTCGGATTGGCGATGTACGCCGACAGATCGTAGAACAACACGTAGCCCAGGCGCCCGCCGACGATCACCCCCATCGACAGCCAGAAGACCATGTCGGAGAGCTTCTCCTTGGTCCAGGTCGGGTCGAAACGGTTCAGGCGCCGGGAAGCCAGCAGCCAGGCGCCGCCGATACCGATCAGGTACATCAACCCGTACCAGTGGATTTTCAGCGGACCGATGGCCAGGGCCACCGGGTCGATCTGCGGGTAAGGCAGCATTGCGACTCCTCGTTAAATCATTCGTTATAGCGCCCGGACCATGCCGGGGCGCGATTAAGGCTGCGTTACAGCAAGAAATTCAAACCGACGCAAAACAGCAACCCGGCAAACAGGCGCTTGAGCAAGCGCGGCGACAGCTTGTGCGCCAGGCGCGCGCCGAAACGGGCAAACACCATGCTGGTCAGGGCAATGCCAACAGCGCCGGCAAATACACGAACCCTAGACTATGAGCGGGCAGCAGCGGGTCATGCCAGCCCAGAATCATGAAACTTAATGCACTGGCCAGGGCAATCGGCAGGCCGCACGCCGATGAGGTGGCCACCGCCTGCTGCATCGGCACGCTGCGCCAGGTCAAGAACGGTACGGTCAACGAGCCGCCGCCGATGCCGAAAATCGCCGACGCCCAGCCGATCACCGTGCCGGCCAGGGTCAGGCCGAGTTTGCCCGGCACCGTGCGACTGGCCTTGGGCTTGACCTCCAGGGCCAGTTGCAGCGCGATCACCAAGGCGAACACACCGATGACCTTCTGCAAGTGCGGGCCGGAGATGGCTTCGGCGGTCAGTGCGCCAAAACCGGCGCCGATCAGGATGCCCACGGTCATCCACACAAAGATCGGCCAGCGCACCGCGCCACGCCGGTGGTGCTCACGCACGGCGTTGATCGAGGTAAAAATGATGGTCGCCAGTGAGGTGCCCACGGCCAGGTGGGTCAGCACCTGGGGGTCGAAGCCCTGCAAGGTGAAGCTGAACACCAGCACCGGCACGATGATAATCCCGCCGCCCACCCCGAACAGCCCGGCCAGCACACCCGCACAGGCGCCCAGCGCCAAATACAGCAAAAATTCCATGGGAGCCCCCAAATCAAGTCCGGCATGTTAACGGATGGAAGGCATGCGACCCAACTGGAGACGATGGAACGCCCGCGCTTGAGTGCGTAGAGTGGCAAAAAACACAAAAGGGATCGCCTGATGTGCCTGATTGTCTTCGCCTGGCGGCCGGGCCATGCCCAGCCACTGATCGTCGCGGCCAACCGTGATGAGTTCTACGCCCGCCCCAGCCTGCCGCTGGCCCAGTGGCCGGATGCACCCGAGGTCTACGCCGGCCGCGATCAGGAAGCCGGCGGCACCTGGCTGGGCGTGAATGCCGACGGGCGGTTTGCCGCCCTGACCAATATCCGCGATCCGCACCAGCCACCGGCGCGCAAGTCCCGCGGGGAACTGGTGGCGCGCTTTCTCAATGGAAACCTGCCGATTGACGACTACTTGGCCGACGTTAACGGCCGTTCGATCGAATATGCCGGGTTTAACCTGCTGCTGGGCACACGGGAGGAGTTGTGGCACTACAACGCCAATCACACCCAGCCGACGCGGTTGCAGGCCGGGGTGTATGGGTTATCCAACGCTGGGCTGGATACGCCGTGGCCCAAGTTGCTCAAGGCCAAGGCGGCGTTGAGTGCGGTGCTGGATGACCCGCAACCGGAGGCGTTGCTGGGGCTTTTAAGTGATCCGCAGACAGCGCCGTTTGCAGACTTGCCCGATACCGGCGTGGGGTTGGCGACGGAGAGTCTTTTATCCAGCGTGTTTATCGCCAGCCCCAGTTATGGGACGCGGGCGAGTACGGCGTTGATTGTGAATGCCGACGGGACTCGGCGGATGGTGGAGCGTAGTTTTGGGCCCCATGGTGGGCGGCTGGGTGAGGTAGAACTCAACGTGTAGTGAGCGGGCTTGCCCCGCGCTGGGTGGCGAAGCCGCCCTAAACCCAGACACCGCGATCTTCCTGAAACACCGCGGC
>NZ_JAPFHC010000018.1:0-112094 GCF_059803535.1 Pseudomonas sp. RP-B7 | reverse complement strand
ATGGTGGGTCGTGTGGGATTCGAACCTACGACCAATTGGTTAAAAGCCAACTGCTCTACCAACTGAGCTAACGACCCAAAAATGGTCGGGGTAGGGGGATTCGAACTCCCGACATCCTGCTCCCAAAGCAGGCGCGCTACCGGACTGCGCTATACCCCGATTTGAAATTGGCTCCGTGACCAGGACTCGAACCTGGGACCCAATGATTAACAGTCATTTGCTCTACCGACTGAGCTATCACGGAACAACATATTTCAATGTACAACTTCTACTGCGGTGTAGCCTTCTCTTCGACGCTTCCGTATCGCTACGTTGTCGTGTCTGAGGCGCGCTATTCTACAATCTTAAAAACCCCTGTCAACCCTTTAAATTGCTTTTAAGACAATGATTTGCGCTTGTTTCTGATTTCTTCTTGGGGAGAAGAAACCCGTGGGCTGACGTTGCTGCGGGGCGCACTTTACAAGCCTTTTCCTTACAGTTCAACGCCCTATCGAAAAAAAAAGGCCCCGCGATGCGGGGCCTTCTTTTATTACGCCATTGAAGAGGCTTAGTGGAAGACGATTTCGTCGTTTTCCACGGTCGCTTCGACGCTGGTGCCAGGCATGAAACTGCCCGACAGGATCAGCTGCGCCAGCGGGTTCTCGATCCAGCGCTGGATCGCACGTTTCAAAGGCCGTGCGCCATACACCGGGTCGTAACCAACCGCGATCAACTTGTCCAACGCCTCGCTGCTCAGCACCAGGTCCAGCTCGCGCTCGGCGAGGCGGCTGCGCAGACGACCCAGCTGGATCTCGGTGATACCAGCGATCTGATCCCGCGCCAGAGGCTCGAAGATCACCACTTCATCGACCCGGTTGATAAATTCCGGGCGGAAGTGACTGGTCAGCGCATCCATCACGGCAGCACGCTGGCCTTCACGATCTCCGACCAACTCCTGGATCTGCGCAGAGCCCAGGTTGGAGGTCATCACGATCACCGTGTTGCGGAAGTCCACGGTACGTCCGTGGCTGTCCGTCAGCCGGCCATCTTCCAACACCTGCAGCAACACGTTGAACACGTCCGGGTGGGCCTTCTCGACCTCATCCAGCAGGATCACCGAGTAAGGCTTACGCCGCACGGCTTCGGTCAGGTAGCCACCTTCCTCGTAGCCCACATAGCCTGGTGGCGCACCGATCAAACGAGCCACCGAGTGTTTCTCCATGAATTCGGACATATCGATCCGCACCATGGCCTCTTCAGTATCAAAGAGGAACTCGGCCAAGGCCTTGCACAACTCGGTCTTACCCACGCCGGTTGGGCCGAGGAACATGAACGAGCCGCTCGGACGGTTCGGGTCGGACAACCCGGCCCGCGAACGCCGTACCGCGTTGGACACAGCCACCACGGCTTCTTCCTGGCCAATCACACGCTGGTGCAACAGGCTTTCCATCTTCAGCAGCTTGTCGCGCTCGCCTTCGAGCATTTTCGACACTGGAATGCCGGTCCACTTCGAGACGACTTCGGCAATTTCTTCCTCGGTCACCTTGCTGCGCAGCAACTGGTTCTCGCTGTGGCCATGCTGGTCGACCATTTGCAGGCTGCGTTCCAGGTCCGGGATCACCCCGTACTGCAACTCGGCCATGCGGTTCAGGTCGCCTTTACGGCGCGCTGCTTCCAGCTCCTGGCGGGACTGCTCGATTTTCTGCTGGATCTGCGCAGAGCCCTGCACTTCGGCTTTTTCCGAAGTCCAGATTTCTTCCAGATCCGAATACTCGCGTTCCAGACGGACGATTTCTTCCTGGAGTTTTTCCAGGCGTTTTTTCGCCGCGTCGTCCTCTTCTTTCTTCAGGGCCTGGGATTCAACTTTAAGTTGAATCAGACGCCGATCCAGACGGTCGAGCACTTCCGGCTTGGAGTCGATCTCCATGCGAATGCGGCTGGCCGCTTCGTCGATCAAGTCGATGGCCTTGTCGGGCAACTGCCGGTCGGTGATATAGCGATGGCTCAATTTCGCCGCCGCAATGATCGCGCCGTCAGTGATGGCCACTTTGTGGTGGACCTCATAACGCTCTTTCAGGCCACGCAGGATCGCGATGGTGTCTTCTTCGCTCGGCTCTTCCACCAGCACTTTCTGGAAACGACGTTCAAGGGCCGCGTCCTTTTCAATGTACTGGCGATACTCGTTGAGCGTAGTGGCACCGACGCAATGCAACTCACCCCGCGCCAACGCTGGCTTGAGCATGTTGCCCGCATCCATCGAGCCCTCGCCTTTACCGGCGCCGACCATGGTGTGCAGTTCGTCGATAAACAGAATGATCTGCCCTTCCTGCTTCGACAGTTCATTCAGCAGGGATTTGAGGCGCTCTTCGAACTCACCACGGAACTTGGCGCCAGCGATCAACGCCCCCATGTCCAGGGACAGCAGGCGCTTGCCTTTAAGGCCGTCCGGCACTTCACCATTGATGATGCGCTGGGCCAGACCTTCGGCAATCGCGGTTTTACCTACGCCAGGCTCACCGATCAGCACCGGGTTGTTCTTGGTGCGACGTTGCAGGACCTGGATGGTGCGACGGATTTCATCATCACGCCCGATCACCGGGTCAAGCTTGCCGTCTTCGGCGCGCTTGGTCAGGTCGACGGTGTATTTGTCCAGGGCCTGGCGCGACTCCTCATGATTGGGGTCGTTCACCGCGTCGCCGCCACGCAGGTTGTTGATGGCGTTTTCCAGGGCTTTCTTGCTCACGCCCTGGCCCAGCAACAACTTGCCGAGTTTGCTGTTTTCGTCCATGGCGGCGAGCAGCACCAGTTCGCTGGAGATGAACTGGTCGCCCTTTTGCTGGGCCAGGCGGTCCGCTTGGTTAAGCAGGCGCGCCAAGTCCTGGGACATATTCACGTCGCCGGTCGGATTTTGGATTTTCGGCAATTGGTCGAGCTCTTTGCTCAACTCCTTGCGCAGGCTGTTGACGTCGAAGCCCACCTGCATCAGCAAGGGCTTGATAGAACCACCTTGCTGCTCCAGGAGCGCCTGCATCAAGTGCGCAGGCTCAATGGCCGGATGGTCGAGGCCCACCGCCAGGGATTGAGAGTCAGATAATGCCAACTGTAATTTGCTGGTTAAACGATCAATACGCATTAGTCACCTTCCTTTTGAGCAGGCCGGAGCTATAAAACATCCTGAATGAAGAAACCTGCCAGATACCCTTATAGATGGGGTGGATTCTGGGAGTTTCAAGCGTCGGACAGTTGACCTAGGTCAGAAGAGTCTAGCGTGCAAGCCAGATAAGGGAGGCAAACCGACCGGTGCGAGGACTGCGGCGGTAAGAAAAGAAGCGCGGATCGGTCACGGTGCAGAAACCGCCACCATAAACAGCAGTTACACCGCGTGCGGCAAGGCGCAGGCGCGCGAGCTTATAGATGTCAGCCATGAACTTGCCGGGGTTGCGACTGGGCACGAAAGCTTCGGCGGTGATCGGCAATTGCTGCACGAAGGCTTCCCGCACTTCCGGGCCGACTTCAAACGCTTGCGGGCCAATGGCCGGGCCGAGCCAGACCAGAACCTCGCCGGGTTCGGCATCCAGGCTTTCAAAAGCGGCTTCCAGCACGCCAGCCGCCAGGCCACGCCAACCGGCATGGGCTGCGGCGACGCGAGTACCGGCACGGTTGCAGAACAACGCGGGCAGGCAATCGGCAGTCATGGACGTGCAGGCGATACCTGGGGTGCTGGTCCAACTGCCATCGGCTTCAGCGGTGCGGTCTGGGTCAGCTTCGACCACGGTCACACCATGAACCTGACGCAGCCAGGCCGGCCGGACATCGAACGCATCGCTCAGACGGCGGCGATTCTCGAGGACGGCCTCCAGGCTGTCCTCGACGTGATCGCCCAGGTTGAGGCTGTCGAACGGCGCCAGACTGACGCCGCCCGCACGGGTGGTGACGCAGGCCTTCACCCGAGCCGGCGCGGGCCAGTCAGGAATCAGCCAGTCACTCATCCGATAAACGCCTCGCGATCCTGCTTGAGCAACGACAACAACCAGACCAGATCGTCTGGTAGAGGCGATTCCCAGCTCATCCGCTTACCGCTCGTCGGATGATCCAGTTCCAGGAAGCGTGCATGCAGCGCCTGGCGCGGGAACGACTTCAGCGACTCAACCATGGTCTGACTCGCCGCCGGCGGAATGCGGAAGCGACCGCCGTAGGCCGGATCTCCGACCAACGGGAAGTTGATGTGGGCCATGTGCACACGAATCTGGTGGGTACGACCGGTTTCCAGCTTGACCCGCACGTGGGTGTGGGAACGGAAACGCTCCAGCACACGGTAGTGGCTGACGGCTTGCTTGCCGCCTTCCATCACCGCCATACGCTGGCGCTGCTGGCCGTGACGACCGATCGGCGCGTTGATCTTGCCACCGGCCACCACTACGCCAATCACGATGCACTCGTAGATCCGGCTGACGCTGCGGCTCTGCAGTTGTGTGACCAGCTGCGTCTGCGCCTGAATGGTCTTGGCCACCACCATCAAGCCGGTGGTGTCTTTGTCCAGACGGTGCACGATGCCGCAGCGCGGGACATTGATGATGTCCGGCACGTGGTGCAACAGGGCATTGAGCAAAGTGCCATCAGCGTGCCCGGCTGCCGGGTGAACCACCAGGCCTGCGGGTTTGTTGATGACCAGGATGTCGTCGTCTTCATAGACGATGTCCAGCTCGATGTCCTGGGCGACCCATTCTCCCTGGGCTTCCTGCTCGGCAGTCAGCTCAAGAATCGCACCGCCATGGACTATGTCTCGCGGGCGGATAACCGCTCCATCCACAGTCAGGCGGCCGTCTTTGATCCAGGCGGAAAGGCGCGAGCGCGAGTGCTCAGCGAATAATTGTGCGGCGACTTGATCGAGGCGTTGGCCGCCCAATTCGGACGGCACCTCTGCGCGAAGTTCAATTTTATCGGACATGCTCAGACTAGGCGTGGCACAGCCTTTGGTTTCGGCTGCGCGCTTGTGGTTAAATACGGCGTCTTTTGCCCCGAGGCTTTCAACGGGGCGCTCATCATAACAGGACGGCCCCGCCCAAGACAGCGGCCGTCATAGGGACGCAAGCCGCCATGCAAGTGAAACACCTGCTGCTGATCGCCATCCTCGCCATGACTGCTGCTTGCTCGTCAACAAAGGAAGTCGTCGACGAAAACCTGAGCGAAGTCGAGTTGTACCAACTGGCTCAGAAAGACTTGGACAATAATAGCTACACCAGCGCCACAGCGAAGCTGAAGGCACTGGAGTCGCGCTATCCGTTCGGGCGCTACGCCGACCAGGCCCAGCTTGAGTTGATCTACGCCAACTACAAGAACGCCGAGCCGGAAGCCGCCAAGTCCGCCGCCGAGCGTTTTATCCGCCTGCACCCACAGCACCCGAACGTTGACTACGCCTACTACCTCAAGGGCCTGACCTCGTTTGACCAGGACGTCGGCCTGCTGGCGCGCTTCCTGCCGCTGGACATGACCAAGCGTGACCCAGGCGCTGCCCGCGACTCCTACAACGAGTTCGCCCAGCTGACCAGCCGCTACCCGAACAGCCGCTACGCGCCGGACGCCAAGCAGCGCATGATCTACCTGCGCAACCTGCTGGCGTCCTACGAGATCCACGTAGCCCACTACTACCTGACCCGTCAGGCCTATGTCGCTGCCGCCAACCGTGGCCGCTATGTCGTGGAGAACTTCCAGGAAACCCCGTCCGTCGGTGACGGCCTGGCCGTGATGACCGAGGCTTACCAGCGCCTGCACCTGGACGCCCTGGCCACCACCAGCCTGGAAACCCTGAAGCTCAACTACCCGGATCACCCAAGCCTGAAGGACGGCCAGTTCGTACCCCAGGTCGCCGAAGCGGACAACCGCTCGTGGCTGAGCAAGTACACCCTGGGCCTGATCGAGTCCCGTCCACCACTGCCGCCGGGCGAAACCCGCGCCAACCAGGACGTGATGAAGCAGTTCCAGGATGCCAAGGAAGCGATTCCTTCGGAGCTCAAGCCCCACGACGAGAACGGCGACGTGATCGAAGAAGAAGCCCCGCAAGCCCTGGGCAACAATCAGGACCGCTCGTGGTTCAGCTACATGACCTTCGGTGTGTTCGACTGATCTGTTGACGCAACGCAAAAAGGGAGCCCTTGGGGGCTCCCTTTTTTGTGGGCAAGCATTATTGCGCTGTGCGCCTGCCATGTCCTTGGCTAAACTGGCGCATTCCTTGTCGAGAAACTGCCCATCATGGTTCGTCTACTGTTCTGGATTGCCGTCATTGCCGCCGCAGTATGGTTCTGGCGTAAATTCAAAAGCCCGGCTGCCAAACAGCAGCGCTCCGCCGAGCCCGACGCGGCATTGATGGTGCGCTGCGCCCACTGCGGCGTGCACCTGCCGCAGGATCGCGCATTGAATTCACGCCAGGAGTGGTACTGCACCCAGGCGCATCTGGAGCAAGGGCCGAAGTCTATCCAGCGTTGATCCGACCGTCGGGAGCATACGGCGCCGGGTCGATGATCGGCGCACGTCCCAGCAGCAGATCCACAAACAACTGGCAGGACGCCGGAGCGAGCACCAGGCCGTTGCGATAATGCCCGCAGTTGAGCCACAAACCGTTGAAACCCGGCACCTGGCCAATATATGGAATGCCTTCCGGCGACCCCGGACGCAAGCCGGCCCAATGCCCCACCACCTCGGCGTCGGCCAACGCGGGGATCAACTCCACCGCTGAAGCCTTAAGGCTTTCCAGTGCCGCTTCGGTCGGCGTCTTGTCGAAGCCTTCATGCTCCAATGTGCTGCCAATCAAGATATGTCCATCACGCCGAGGGATCGCATAACGCCCCTTGGCCAGGACCATGCACGACAAAAAGTCCGACGCGCATTTGTACAGAATCATCTGCCCCTTGACCGGCTCTACCGGCAGCGACAGCCCCAGGGTGCCGAGCAACTTACCGCTCCACGCCCCCGCTGCCAGCACCACCTGATCACCCAGAATCGGACCACCCGGTGTATTCACGCCGATCACGCACTCACCCTCCCGAATAAACCCGCTCACTTCGCACTGCTCATGGAGCGTCACGCCCGGCAGCGCCAACAGCGCCGCCTTGAGCGACTTGACCAGCCGTGGATTGCGCACGTTGGCCACGTTGGCCATGAACACCGCCTGGGAATATCCGCTGCCCAGCACCGGCACCGCGTCATGGGCGGCGCAGACATCCACCTTGCTCAAAGGACGACCTTCGCGTGCAGCCCAGGCAAGTGCCTCGGCCTCATCATCCAGGTCGAGCCAGTACAAGCCGGTGGTATGCACCTCCGGGTCAACACCAGTCGCAGCAAACAGGCGCTGCGCCAACTGTGGATAAAAATCCTGCGACCAATGGGCCAGCGCGGTGACCGCCGGGCTGTAGCGCCACGGGTACAACGGCGAAACAATACCGCCGCCAGCCCAGGACGACTCCTGCCCCACGCCCGCACGCTCCAGCAGCACCACCGCCTGCCCCTGAGAGGCCAGGTTGAACGCCGTCAACAAGCCGATTACGCCACCACCGACAACCACCACCTGCTGTTGCTTAGCCATCATTTGATCCAGCCGATAAATAGGGACAAGCGCACCCGGCGCCCAATCTTCCAGCACTCTCATCACTGACCCCAGCACAACTTGCGCGACATGTCCGGCGCTGCGCCAGGGTTGGCCCGGGCGCCGGTGCTGGTCAGGCTGAAGTCGCCGCAAGGGTCGCCGGCCATCACCGAATCGACGGCTGGCGTAGCCACCAGGCGGAAATCCTGAGGGTTCAATGCAGCGGTGATTCTATAGCGATCATTGCCCGCACTGACGCCGCTGGCGTCAATAAAAGTACCGTTGCTCGTATAAAACCGTTCCAGATGCTGGGCCTGCTCGTTCAGCAGAGCGACGATTTCTGCGCGATAAACCTTTTTTATATGGCCGGTGTAGCTGGGGTAAACGATCCCGGCCAGCAACCCGATGATCGCCACGGCGATCAGTAATTCGATCAGGGTAAAACCCTGGCTATCCCTGCCCATCACACCACTCCTTATTGAACCTGCCGCCACGCTACCCGCCGAAACCGTGGGCCGCCCTCCTCCATCAGCCGCGCATACACGCTCTCCAGCACCGTGCGTGATTGGCCGCTGAGCCCGACAGCCGTCACCCGATACACATTGGCCACAGCCTGTGGCGGCAAATGCGCCAGCCCCACCGCTTCCCCAAGGGACTGAATGCCGTAGAAACCACCCTTGAGCGCGATCCAGTCAACGCCAGAAACCGGGTTCGCCCCGGCGCCAATCAATAGAAGCGCTTCACCTGGGGGCGCACAGGTGGCAACCGACTGGCACACCGGCAAGGCGGCAAACGCCCGTTGCACGTTGGACTCCCCCAACCTCAGGCCACTCTCGGCACTTTGCAGCGACTGATTGCGATGCCAGAGGCTGGCTGCCATCTTTTGCTGGGACACCGCGCCTTGCATCGAAGACAGGCCGATCAGCGACAACAGCAGCAGAAACACCAGGCTGATCAGCAGGACCATCCCCGCCTGCCGCACACCAATACGTTGAGTCATTTCCATGCTCGCGCCCTACCCCAGACGGTTTCGTAGCGCGGCGACGACGCTGTAGGTTTGATCCTTTACCCGCCCGGAAGGGTCTTGCAGCGTCATCCGGATGCGCACACTGCGGATCAACGACTCGTTGCCGGGGCTGGTGTCGTAACGCACCACACCGAGCGACTCCGGCTTGGCGGCCAAACCAAAACTGATCTCGAAATTGCGCACGTTATCCACCAGCACGGCCTTGGCCGGTGCCGCGGGCGTACTGACCTTCAACTGGCCCGCCTCGAATGTGTAGGTGAGTTGGCGTATCGCAAAACGAATCTGCCCGGGAGCAGGCGCCGGTCCGTGCGCAGCGTAAGCCTGGGCGCTTGCGGTGCAGTCGGAAAGCACCGTCCAGTCCGGCGTGCCACCAGCGACGTCAGCCGTCACCAACATCAGCGCCCTTGACCCGCTACCGGCACTCCAGCCCACTGGCCGATCAAAGGCCGGCGGGGCGTTGTCGATAAACGCCGTGGCCAGGCAGCCAAACATACCGGCCTGGCGAATGTCCTGAACCATCTTGCCCAGGACAAACCGCGCATCGTCCTGCAACAGCATGGCTGCCTGCTGGCTGGCGTGTGTCATGCGAGCGCTGACCGCGACCTGGCTGACCCCGAGCACCAGCACCAGACCAACGGCCAGTGCCAGCAGCAGTTCCACCAGGCTAAAACCTCGCACAGGACGCTTCATTGCGCCCCCGCCATACGGCTGGTCAGCGTGAATGTTTCACGGGCGCCAGGGGTATGGGTGCCCCGACTTTCGTCCCAAGTGATGCTGACGGTGACTTGATCATCGCTGACCACCACCGAGCCTTTGGCGCTCTCTCCGGCAAAGCCGCGGATATTGGCTTCGAAATCATGCAGGTCCAGGTCACGCACGCTGGAGGAAGGACTGCTGAGCGGGGCGCGCTCGGCGCGTCCCCAGGTGTAGTCAGCGGTGGAATTGGCGCGGATCCGGTCAAGCATGTCGTACGCGATAAAACTCGCCTGGCTGGCCATCCTCGAGCTGTCGGTGTACTTGAGCGCATTGAGCTGGATAAGCGCCGCACCCAGCAGACCGATCGTGAGGATCGACAGCGCAACCAGCACTTCGATCAGTGTCGTGCCGGTTTGGCATCGACGTGAAGCATGGGAAAAAACATTGTTGGGGCAGGCGGGCATCACCATCGTCATCCGTGTCGAGGGCCAAAAAAAGCAGGCAAATCCTGCTGTGCGAACCCAGATTAGCGGCGGTTTTTACCGCGTGCCGCAGCCGGAACAAAGGGAAATACTTTGGACAAAAAGGCCATCATCCAGCGCCACGGACTGGGCGCTATACCTATCACTGCACCCAAATCCATGGAGGGATGACCGATGAAACAGCGAGGTTTCACCTTGATTGAATTGCTGCTCGCGCTGATCGTGAGCGGCATCCTGGCGCACCTGGCAGTCCCCGGCTTCAAGCATCTTCTGCAATCGCAACAACGACACAGCGCAGCACAGTCGCTAGTAGGAGGGCTGCGCTTTGCCCGCACCGAGGCCATTGCACACAACCGGGCGGTGGTGATTCACGCGCGGGGCGATGATTGGAGCCGGGGCTGGCGGGTGATATTGGATCTGAGCGGGCGCGGCCACCTGGACGAGGACAACCCGGTGCTGCTGGAGCACCAGGACAGCGGACAGGTGCCGATGGTCGGCAATGGGCCAGTGAAGAACCAAGTCCGCTTCAGCGGGCTGGGCGAACCGGTCTTTTCAGGCGGAGGGTTTCGGGCAGGGACGGTACACGTATGTACCACGGACCAGGCGGAGAGCCTTTACCAAGTGGTGCTGGCGCCCAGCGGGCGCATCAGCCTGCGCAGCGACAGGGCCGAGCAGGCGCTGTGCCGGAGCTACTCCGGCAGCCTGGCGCTCAGAGCAGCGAGCGAACCCGCAGCTCCTTGGGCATGGAGAAAGTGATGTTTTCTTCACGACCAGCCAACTCATCGGCGCCAGTGGCACCCCATGCGTGCAGTTGCTGGATCACACCACGCACCAATACTTCCGGGGCCGAGGCACCGGCGGTGATGCCGATACGCTCGACACCATCGAACCAGCTGCGCTGCATGTCTTCTGCGCCGTCGATCAGGTACGCCGGCGTGGCCATGCGTTCGGCCAACTCTCGCAGGCGGTTGGAGTTGGAGCTGTTGGGGCTGCCGACCACCAGGACCACATCGCACTCGTCGGCCAGTTGCTTGACCGCGTCCTGGCGGTTTTGCGTGGCGTAGCAGATGTCATCTTTACGCGGGCCACCGATGGCCGGGAAGCGGCTGCGCAGGGCGTCGATCACCCGGCTGGTGTCGTCCATGGACAAGGTCGTCTGGGTCACGAATGCCAGGCGCTCGGGGTTGCGCACCTGCAGGTTGGCGACGTCTTTTTCGTCCTCCACCAGGTAGATGGTGCCGCCATTGCTGGCATCGTACTGGCCCATGGTGCCTTCGACTTCCGGGTGCCCGGCGTGGCCGATCAGGATGCACTCACGGCCGTCACGGCTATAGCGCGCCACTTCGATATGCACCTTGGTCACCAGCGGGCAGGTGGCATCGAAGACTTTCAGGCCACGGCCTGCCGCTTCGGTACGCACTGCCTGGGAAACACCGTGGGCGCTGAAGATGACGATCACGTCGTCCGGCACCTGATCCAGCTCTTCGACAAAGATGGCACCGCGTGCGCGCAGGTCTTCGACCACGAACTTGTTGTGGACAACTTCATGGCGCACGTAAATCGGCGGCCCGAAGACTTCCAGGGCGCGGTTGACGATTTCGATCGCGCGGTCCACGCCGGCGCAGAAGCCACGGGGGTTGGCGAGTTTGATTTGCATGCTGTGCCTCGTGTCTTGCAGCCACTTGGGTTCAAGCTAGACGCCAACCCACCTGACAGTAGAGATCAAAGGTGGGAGCGGGCTTGCTCGCGAATGCGGCGGGTCAGTAAATAAATCTGTTGACTGACACTCAGCATTCGCGAGCAAGCCCGCTCCCACATTTTTAACCGTGTCGTTGATCAGAGCGCTTTAACGTCGATGATTTCAACGTCAAAGGTCAAGGTTTTACCGGCCAACGGGTGGTTGAAGTCGATGGTCACTTGCGTGTCATCAAAGGTTTTCACCACGCCAGGCAATTCGGTGTTCGCCGCGTCATTGAAGATCACCAGCAAGCCTTCCGAAAGGTCCATGCCTTCGAACTGCGAACGCGGGATGATCTGTACGTTTTGCGGGTTGGGCTGGCCAAAGGCGTTTTCCGGCAGGATCTGCAGGTTGCGCTTGTCGCCAGCCTTGAAGCCGAACAGGGCCGCTTCGAAACCCGGCAGCAGGTTGCCATCGCCGACCTTGAAGGTGGCCGGGGCTTTGTCGAACGTGCTGTCGACCGTGTCGCCATTCTCCAGGCGCAGTGCGAAATGCAAGGTGACTTCCGTGTTCTGGCCGATGCGTTGCTCAGCCAATACCTGATCAGTCATTGACGGTCTCTCCGGTTTTCTTACTTTTGAACATGTCCAACGCCAGCATGATTGCACCGACGGTGATGGCGCTGTCGGCAAAGTTGAACGCAGGGAAATACCAGCGGTTCTGCCAATGCACCAGAATGAAGTCGATCACATGGCCCAGGGCAATGCGGTCGTAAAGATTGCCCAGCGCGCCACCCAGCACCAGGGCCAGGGCGACAGCCAGCCAGGTGTCATCGCGGCCCAGGCGCTTGAGCCACACCACCAGCACCGCACTGACCACCACAGCGATCAGGGCGAACAGCCAGCGCTGCCAGCCGCCACCATCAGCCAGGAAGCTGAAAGCAGCACCGGTGTTGTAGGCCAGGGTCCAGCTGAAGTAATCCGGGATTACCACGATCTGCTGGAACATCTGCAAGGAGCCTTCGAAATGAGCCTTGCTGACCTGGTCGATGACCAGGACCAGCACGCTCAGTACGAGCCAACCCAGACGTCCGAAACGACTGGCGTTAGGCATAGTGGCGAACCTCGCCAGCGCCCGAGATGTTGTCGACGCAACGACCACAGATCTCCGGGTGCTCAGGGTTCACGCCGACGTCTTCACGGCAGTGCCAGCAACGGGCGCACTTGGCGAAGGCCGACTTGACCACTTTGAGCTTCAGGCCTGGAACTTCGGTAGCGACCGCATCCGCTGGAGCCTGGGCGAAGGGTGCCAGGCTCGCAGTGGAGGTGATCAGCACGAAACGCAGTTCGTTGCTCAGCTTGGCCAGGTCGGCGCTCAAGCCTTCCTCGGCGAACAGGGTGACTTCGGCTTGCAGGTTGCCACCGACGGCCTTGGCCGCACGCTGCACTTCCAGCTCCTTGTTCACCGCAACCTTGACGGCCATCACGCCTTCCCAGTACTCGCGGCCCAGTTCGAAGTCGGCCGGCAGTTCGGTCAGGCCTTCATACCAGGTGTTGAGCATCACGGACTCGTTACGCTCGCCCGGCAGGTATTCCCACAGCTCGTCGGCGGTGAAGGCCAGGATCGGCGCGATCCAGCGCACCAGTGCTTCGCTGATGTGGTACAGCGCGGTCTGCGCCGAGCGGCGCGCCTTGCTGTTGGCGCCGGTGGTGTACTGGCGGTCCTTGATGATGTCGAGGTAGAAACCACCCAGCTCCTGCACGCAGAAGTTGTGGATCTTCGAGTACACGTTCCAGAAGCGGTATTCACCGTAGCTTTCCTGCAACTCGCGCTGCAGCAACAGGGTACGGTCCACGGCCCAACGGTCCAGGGCGAGCATGTCCTCGGCCGGCAGGATGTCGGTGGCCGGGTTGAAGCCGGTCAGGTTCGACAGCAGGAAGCGTGCGGTATTACGGATGCGACGGTAGGCATCGGCGCTACGGGCCAGGATCTGGTCCGACACGGCGATTTCGCCCGAATAGTCAGTCGACGCTACCCAAAGACGCATGATGTCGGCGCCCAGGGTGTCATTGATCTTTTTCGGCTCGATCACGTTTTTCAGCGACTTGGACATCTTGCGACCCGTCTCGTCGACGGTGAAGCCGTGGGTCAGCAGTTCGCGGTACGGGGCGTGGTCGTCGATGGCGCAACCGGTCAGCAGGGACGAGTGGAACCAGCCGCGGTGCTGGTCCGAGCCTTCCAGGTACAGGTCGGCGCGCGGGCCGGTCTCGTGACCCATAGGGTGCGAGCCGCGCAGGACGTGCCAGTGAGTGGTACCCGAGTCGAACCACACGTCGAGGGTGTCACTGATCTTGTCGTACTGCGGCGCTTCGTCGCCCAACAGTTCGGCCGCGTCCATCTTGAACCAGGCTTCGATGCCTTCCTGTTCAACACGCTGGGCAACGATTTCCATCAGTTCGACGGTGCGTGGGTGCAGTTCGCCACTTTCCTTGTTCAGGAAGAACGGGATCGGCACGCCCCAGTTACGCTGGCGGGAGATGCACCAGTCCGGGCGGTTGGCGATCATCGAGTGCAGGCGCGCCTGGCCCCAGGCCGGGACAAACTTGGTGTCTTCGATGGCTTTGATTGCGCGGTTGCGCAGGGTGTCACCGCTGGCCGGCTCTTTGTCCATGCCGATGAACCACTGCGCGGTGGCGCGGTAGATCAGCGGGGTCTTGTGGCGCCAGCAGTGCATGTAGCTGTGCTGGATGGTCGCGGTTTGCATCAGCGCACCGACTTCACGCAGCTTCTCGATGATCGGCTGGTCGGCCTTGAAGATGAACTGGCCGCCGAAAAACTCCAGCGAAGTCGCGTAGACGCCGTTGCTTTGCACTGGGTTGATGATGTCATCGTTGACCAGGCCGTACTTCTTGCAGATCACAAAGTCGTCTACGCCGTAGGCTGGCGAGCAGTGAACCACGCCCGTGCCCGAACCCAGCTCAACGTAGTCGGCCAGGTAAACCGGCGACAGACGGTCGTAGAACGGGTGACGGAAATTGATCAGTTCCAGCGCTGTGCCGGTGGTGGTCGCGATGACCGAGCCCTGCAGCTCGTAACGGGCCAGGCAGGCCTCAACCATTTCCTCGGCCAGTACCAGCAGGCGATCACCGACGTCCACCAGGGCGTAGGTGAATTCCGGGTGCACGTTCAACGCCTGGTTGGCAGGGATAGTCCACGGGGTGGTGGTCCAGATCACGATGGCGGCGGGTTTGGCCAGCGATGCCAGGCCAAAGGCCTCGGCCAGCTTGGCGTCGTCGGCAATCGGGAAGGCCACGTCGATGGTCGAGGACTTCTTGTCTTCGTACTCGACTTCCGCTTCGGCCAGGGCCGAACCGCAGTCGAAGCACCAGTTCACGGGCTTGAGGCCCTTGAACACGAAACCGCCCTTGACGATTTCGGCCAAGGCGCGGATTTCACCGGCCTCGTTCTTGAAGTTCATGGTCTTGTAGGGGTTGTCCCACTCGCCCAGCACGCCCAGGCGGATGAATTCGGACTTCTGCCCTTCGATCTGCTCGGTGGCGTAGGCACGGCACAGTTCGCGGGTTTTATCCGCGCCCAGGTTCTTGCCGTGGGTCACTTCGACCTTGTGTTCGATCGGCAGGCCGTGGCAGTCCCAACCCGGCACGTACGGCGCGTCGAAGCCCGACAGGGTTTTAGAGCGCAGGATCATGTCCTTGAGAATCTTGTTCAGCGCATGACCGATGTGAATCGTGCCGTTGGCATAAGGAGGGCCGTCGTGCAGGACGAATTTCGGACGATCCTTGCCAATCTCGCGCAACTTTCCGTACAGGCCAATACTGTCCCAGCGCTGCAGGATCTGCGGTTCGCGCTGTGGCAGGCCGGCCTTCATTGGGAAGGCGGTGTCCGGAAGGTTTAGCGTGGCTTTATAGTCGGTCATTTAAGGCTCTTCGGTTAGCGATGGGCGCTAGGTGCGGCTAGTGCACGGGCGGCGGCGACATCCGCATTGATCGCCGTTTTCAACGCCTCAAGGGAGGCGAAACGCTGCTCTTCACGCAGCTTCTGGTGGAAAACCACCGTCAAACGCCGGTCATACAGATCACCGGCAAAATCCAAGAGATGAACTTCCAGGTGGGCCTTGCCATCACCTGCAACCGTGGGCCTGACGCCTATGTTGGCGACTCCCGGCCACGGTTGGCCGTCGATGTCGACACTGACCAGGTAAACCCCGGTGAGCGGCACACGACGGCGCTTGAGTTGCACGTTGGCAGTTGGCGTGCCCAGTTGGCGCGCCAGCTTCTGGCCGTGCAGTACCCGCCCGGCAATGCGGAACGGGCGACCGAGCAGACGCTCGGCCAAGGCGAAGTCGGCAGCGGCCAGGGCGTTACGCACCTGGGTGCTGCTCACGCGCAGGCCATCGAGTTCGACGGTTTGCGCGGCTTCGACGGTAAACCCTTGGTTGACACCAGCGTGTTGCAGGAAATCGAAATCCCCGACGCGGTCGCAACCAAAACGGAAGTCGTCGCCGACCTCCAGGTGCTGTACGCCCAGGCCATCGACCAGGATACGGTCGACGAACTCGGCGGCGCTGAGGCTCTGCAAACGCTGGTTGAAGGCCAGGCAGAGGACGCGGTCCACGCCTTCTTCGGCCAGCAGTTGCAGTTTGTCGCGCAGGCGCGCCAGACGCGCCGGAGCGGTCTCGGGAGTAAAGTATTCCCGCGGCTGTGGCTCAAAAATCACCACGCAGCTGGGCACGCCCAACTCGACCGCACGCTCGCGCAGCCTGGCCAGGATAGCCTGGTGGCCACGGTGAACACCGTCAAAGTTGCCAATAGTGGCGACGCAGCCCCGATGCCGGGGGCGCAGGTTGTGGAGACCTCGAACCAGCTGCATAACGCGCTTCTTGCTCATAAAGTGGTCGATTATAACCACACCCGGCCCCGGACGACAGGCAACAGAACAGGCCAAATGGATCGAATCGATAAAACAATGGTTTTATCGCCGCAAACGCTCTAACTGATCGACTTGCGATTGAAATCCCGTAGGCGGAAGCCTTGCAACAGCAACATCCCGAAGTACACCACCACCCCCGCGACCACCAACACACCCAGGCGCATGAAGCGCTCCAGCATGTGGCCCTGGTCCCAGGCGGGCATGAAGTGCATCAGGCCCAGCAATACCGCCGACATCGCCGCGACCGCCACCAGCAGTTTTAGGGCAAACATGCCCCAGCCCGGCTGCGGCTGGAACATCTGCTGCTTGCGCAGTTGATAGAACAGCAAGCCGGCGTTGATGCATGCCCCCGCACTGATGGCCAGGGCCAGGCCGGCGTGGGCCAACGGGCCGATAAACACCAGGTTGAGCAGTTGCGTGACGATCAGCGTGAAGATCGCGATCTTCACCGGCGTGCGAATGTTCTGCTGGGCATAGAAGCCCGGCGCCAGCACCTTGATCACGATGATGCCAAGCAGGCCGACGGAGTAGGCGATCAACGCATGCTGGGTCATCAGGGCGTCATGGGCATCGAACTGCCCGTACTGGAACAGCGACACCGTCAGCGGCTCGGCCAGGATGCCCAGCGCCAGGGAGCATGGCAGCACCAGCACAAAGCACAGGCGCAGCCCCCAATCGAGGATACGTGAATATTCCTGACGATCCTTGCTGGCATAAGTGCGCGCCAGCGTCGGCAGCAAGATAGTGCCCAAGGCCACGCCGAGCACGCCGGACGGCAATTCCATCAGACGGTCGGCGTAGTACATCCACGACACCGAACCCGAGACCAGCAGCGAAGCAAATGCGGTGTTGATGATCAGGGAAATCTGGCTGACCGATACGCCGAGGATCGCCGGCAACATATTGCGCATCACTCGCCAGACACCGGTGTCCTTGAGGTTCAGACGCGGCAGTACGAGCATGCCGATCTTTTTCAGGTGCGGCAGTTGGTAGAGCAATTGCGCCAGGCCACCGGCCAGCACGGCCCAGCCCAGGGCCATGACCGGCGGATCGAAGTACGGCGTCAGGAACAGCGCGAAGATGATCATGCTGACGTTCAGCAGGGTCGGCACGAATGCCGGCACCGAGAAGCGGTTCCAGGTGTTGAGGATTGCCCCGGCCAGCGATGACAGGGAAATCAGCAATATATAAGGAAAGGTCACCCGCAACAGGTCGGTGGTCAGCGTGAATTTTTCCGGGGTGTTGGCAAAACCGGGGGCCGTGGCCCAGATCACCCAGGGCGCGGCGAGCATGCCAAGGATGGTCACCAGCATCAGCACCAGGGTCAGCAGACCCGAGACGTAGGCAATGAAGGTGCGGGTCGCCTCCTCGCCTTGCTGGGTCTTGTATTCGGCCAGGATCGGCACGAACGCCTGGGAAAATGCGCCTTCGGCGAAGATCCGCCGCAGCAGGTTGGGCAGCTTGAAGGCAATAAAGAAGGCATCCGTGGCCATGCTTGCGCCAAAAATGCGGGCCAGCAGAGTGTCACGCACAAAGCCCAGAACCCGGGAAATCATGGTGATGGAGCTGACGGCAGCCAACGATTTGAGGAGGTTCATTGAAAGAGTTTGCGCCTATTAGATAAACAGCAGGCGAACAACGCGCCTACTTATGCGATACTGCGCGCCTGCAAAACAGCACAGAGCCAAAGCTCGCGAGTTTACAGGTCAAGCGCCGGAAATAAATCACCCGCCTCTTCAGATCGACCACTCAGCAGTTCGCATCAACCGCCCTTGACAACCAATCAACTCATCGGCATGATTCGCGGCCTATTTTGTTTGCTATTTCCTAAAAAGTCTTTCGAGGAGCTCGACGGTGGCCAACACACCTTCCGCCAAAAAACGTGCAAAACAGGCTGAGAAGCGTCGCAGCCACAACGCCAGCCTGCGTTCCATGGTTCGTACCTACATCAAGAATGTAGTTAAAGCCATCGACACCAAAGACGCTGAAAAAGCTCAAGCAGCTTACGTTCTGGCTGTGCCAGTTATCGACCGTATGGCCGATAAAGGCATCATCCACAAGAACAAGGCCGCTCGTCATAAGAGCCGTCTGAATGGCCACATCAAGGCTCTGAACGTCGCTGCAGCAGCCTAAGTGGTAACAACTGCCGCGTAACCCAGGTTACGCAACAGTTAAGAAATGCCCCGTACCGAAAGGTCCGGGGCATTTTTGTTTGCACCTGAAAATACTTGTAGTGAGCGGGCTTGCCCGCGCTGGGTGGCGAAGCCGCCCCAAACGGTCCGCCGCGGTGTTTCAGAGAGACCGAGGTGATTGGATTTGGGGCGGCTTCGCCACCCTGCGCGGGGCAAGCCCGCTCACTACAAAAGCCCGGCCGCCACAAAATACGGGCACAAAAAAAACGCCCCGAACAGGTCGGGGCGTTTTGCTAGCAGCTGATCAATACATCGATCAGTGCTGGTGACCGCCTTCACCGTGGACGTGGCCGTGAGCCACTTCTTCCTGGGAAGCGTCGCGGATGGCAACGATCTTCACTTGGAAGTTCAGGCGCTGGCCAGCCAGCGGGTGGTTGCCGTCAACGGTAACGTCGTCGCCGTCCAGATCACGGATGGTCACGATCTGCATTTGGCCGTCCGGCGCGGAAGCGTGGAACTGCATGCCCACTTCCAGCTCGTCAACGCCTTCGAACATGCTGCGGCTCAGGGTGCTGACCAGTTCGGCCGAGTACTCGCCATAAGCATCTTCAGGTTCTACGGCAACGGTCAGTTCGTCACCGACGCTCTTGCCTTCCAGAGCCTTTTCCAGGCCTGGGATGATGTTACCTGCGCCTTGCAGGTAGACCAGCGGCGCGCCGCCGGCGGAGCTGTCGATGACCTCACCAGCGTCGTTGGTCAGGGTATAGTCGATGGAGACAGCCTTGTTAGCGGCGATCGTCATGGGGCGAGACCTTTTGCATAAGAATGAAGAACGGACAAGTCTAAACAAGGATTTGCCCGAAAGCGAACACAACCCGGACAGACGGGGTCGCACACGCGACTCGACGGTCATCGGTTTTCATCTGGACGACGACCAACACTGGGTCGCCGAGCTCTCCTGCGGCCACACCCAGCACCTGCGCCACCAGCCGCCCTGGCAAACCCGCGCCTGGGTCCTGGACCCCGCGCAACGCCTGGAAAAAATAGGCCAGCCCTTTGCCTGCGGCTGGTGTGCGCAAGCACGCGAATAACGATAACCTTGGCACCTGATTCGCGGTAGACGCTCAGCCATAGAGCGCCACCCAAGCCATGCACCTCCAGAGAATCCGCATGCAGACTTTTTTTATCGCGCCCACCGATTTTGGTGTGGGTCTGACCTCCATCAGCCTTGGGCTGGTGCGTACCCTTGAGCGGGCCGGGCTGAAAGTCGGGTTCTTCAAGCCGATTGCCCAGCCGCACCCCGGCGACACCGGCCCCGAGCGCTCCACCGAACTGGTGGCACGCACCCACGGCCTCAAACCGCCACAACCCTTGGGCCTGGCCCATGTCGAGCGCATGCTCGGCGACGGCCAACTCGACGAGTTGCTCGAAGAAATCATCACCCTCTACCAGCAGGCCGCAGTCGGCAAGGACGTACTGATCGTCGAAGGCATGGTGCCGACCCGCAGCGCCAGCTATGCGGCGCGGGTCAACCTGCACCTGGCCAAGAGCCTGGATGCCGAAGTGATCCTGGTCTCGGCCCCGGAAAACGAAGTGCTCACCGAACTTTCCGGCCGCGTGGAATTGCAGGCCCAACTGTTCGGCGGCCCGAAAGACCCGAAAGTACTCGGCGTGATCCTCAACAAGGTGCGCACCGACGAAAGCATGGAAGCCTTCTCCGCCCGCCTGAAAGAACACTCACCGTTACTGCGCAGCGGCGACTTCCGCCTGCTCGGCTGCATTCCCTACCAACCGGAACTCAACGCCCCGCGCACTCGCGACGTGGCCGACCTGATGGGCGCACAGATCCTCAACGCCGGCGACTACGAAAGCCGGCGCATGACCAAGATCATCATCTGCGCGCGCACCATGCGTAACACCGTAGAACTGCTCAAGCCCGGCGTGCTGGTGGTGACTCCCGGCGACCGCGACGACATCATCCTCGCCGTCAGCCTGGCCGCGATCAACGGCGTGCCCCTGGCCGGCCTGCTGCTGACCAGCGACACCCTGCCCGACCCGCGCATCATGGATCTGTGCCGTGGCGCATTCCAGGCCGGGCTGCCCGTGTTGTCGGTGAGCACCGGTTCCTACGACACCGCCAACCAGCTCAATAGCCTCAACAAAGAAATCCCCATCGATGACCGCGAACGCGCGGAGATCATCACCGATTTCGTCGCCAGCCACCTTGATGCGCGCTGGCTGCACCAACGCTGCGGCACGCCACGGGAGATGCGCCTGTCGCCGGCGGTGTTCCGCTACCAACTGATCCAGCGCGCCCAGGCGGCCAACAAGCGCATCGTGCTGCCCGAAGGCAGTGAACCGCTGACCGTGCAGGCCGCCGCGATCTGCCAGGCCCGCGGGATTGCGCGCTGCGTGCTGCTGGCCAAACCGGCGGACGTGGAAGCCGTCGCCCGCGCCCAGGGCATCGAATTGCCCGAGGGCCTGGAGATCCTCGACCCGGACCTGATCCGCCAACGCTACGTCGAACCCATGGTGGCCCTGCGCAAGAGCAAGAGCCTCAATGCGCCGATGGCCGAGCAGCAACTGGAAGACACCGTGGTGATCGCCACCATGATGCTCGCGCTGGATGAAGTGGATGGCCTGGTCTCCGGCGTCATCCACTCCACCGCCAACACCATCCGCCCCGCCCTGCAACTGATCAAGACCGCGCCGGGCTGCACCCTGGTGTCGTCGGTGTTCTTCATGCTGTTCCCCGAGCAGGTGCTGGTGTACGGCGACTGCGTGATGAACCCGCACCCGAGTGCGGCGGAACTGGCGGAAATCGCCCTGCAAAGCGCCGACTCGGCCGCCGCGTTCGGGATTACGCCGCGCGTGGCGATGATCAGCTATTCCAGCGGTGATTCGGCCAGCGGTGAAGAAGTCGAAAAAGTCCGCGAAGCCACCCTGCTCGCCCACGAGCAGCAAAGCTCGCTGCTGATCGACGGCCCGCTACAGTACGACGCCGCCGCCAACGAAAACGTTGCGCGGCAATTGGCCCCCAACAGCCAGGTCGCCGGCAAGGCCACGGTGTTCGTGTTCCCTGATCTCAACACCGGCAACACCACCCACAAGGCCGTGCAACGCAGCGCCGACTGCGTGAGCCTGGGGCCGATGCTCCAGGGCCTGCGCAAGCCGGTCAACGACCTGCCACGTGGCGCCCAGGTGGACGACATCGTGTACACCATCGCACTGACTGCGATCCAAGCCGCCAACCGACCTATGGATATTTAAATGCTGGCTTTCCTACCTGCCGCCGTGCGCGGGGTGATCGCGTCGCTGTTGTTGGCGCTGAACACCATCCTGTTGTGTTCGTTCCTGTTTATCGTGGCCCTGTTCAAGGCGCTGCCGTTCGCCAAGCGTTTCAGCGAATGGCTGATGAACCACACCCACGAAGCCTGGGTCACCAACAACAAAGGCTGGATGAATCTGGTTCGTCGCACACGCTGGCACCTGAGCGGCCTGGAAGGCCTGGACTACCAGCACTCGTATTTGGTGACCAGCAACCACCAGAGCTGGGTCGACATCATGGTGTTGCAGTACGTGCTCAATCGGCGAATTCGCCCACTGAAGTTCTTCCTCAAGCAGGAGCTGATCTGGGTCCCGGTGATCGGCCTGGCATGGTGGGCCTTGGGCTTTCCGTTCATGAAACGCTACAGCAAGGCATACCTGGAGAAGCACCCGGAAAAGAAAGGCAAGGACCTGGAAACCACCCGCAAGACCTGTGCGAAGTTTCGCGACAACCCGGTGGGTATTTTCAACTTTGCTGAAGGCACGCGGTTTACCCCGGGCAAGCATGCGCAACAGAAATCGCCGTTCCGCTATCTGCTCAAGCCCAAGGCCGGTGGCATTGCGTTTGTGCTGGATGCGATGGGGGAGCAGTTGAAGTCATTGGTCAATGTGACCATTCACTACCCGGCCGGGCGCCCTGGTTATTGGGATTTGCTGTGCGGGAATGTGCAGGACGTTGTGGTGCAGTTTGAAGAGGTGCAGATCCCGGCCGCGTTCATTGGCAAGAATTATGAGCAGGACGGGGAGTACCGGACGGCCTTCCAGGGCTGGATCAACCAGCTATGGGAAGAAAAAGACCAACTGCTAGAAAAACTGCACACACAATTCCCAGGCAAACACTGATCAAAATGTGGGAGCGGGCTTGCTCGCTCCCACATTTGACCGAGTTGTTTTCAAGCCCTCCACAAAAAGCCCGCCACCGATGACTCGGTGGCGGGCTTTTTTGTAGCGACGATCTTTAGATCGCGCCGCGCTGACGCAACAGCTCCAGCACTTGCTTGACGCTCTCATCCACAGACAACGCCTGGGTGTCGATCACCAGATCGGCATTCAACGGCACGTCGTACGGGAAAGATTCGCCCGGGATGTTATCCCCACCGGCAGCGTACAGGCCTTGCGGATCACGCTCGGCGCACGCCAGCGGCGACGCTTGCACATAGACGGTCAACAAACGGTCGGCGCCGATCAGCGCCTTGGCCGCCTCACGCCCTTCGGCATCCGGCGCAACGAACGCAGCCAGGGTCAGCAGGCCGGCTTCGTTGAACTGACGCGCCACGTGAGCGGCACGACGCCAGTTCTCGGTGCGACCGGCACGGTCCTGCGGCAACCCCTTGTTCAGGTCGTGGCGCAGGTTCTGACCATCCAGTACAAACACTGCACGGCCCATGTCGAACAGCTTGCGCTCAACCGCATAGGCCAGGGTGCTCTTGCCCGCGCCCGACAGGCCGCTGAACAGCACGGTCGCCGGTTGCTGGCCAAAGCGCTGGGCGCGCTCTTCAGTCGCTACATGGGCCAGCTTGCCGTGCTGCGCCGAACTGCCGTGACTCACTGGCGGCGCGATGATCATGCCCGCGGCCACAGTGCCGTTGGTCAGGCGGTCGATGACGATGAACGCACCGGTGGTGCGGTTGCTGTCGTAACCGTCCAGGGCGATGGCGGCATCGAGGCTGACCTTGACCCGGCCGATCTCGTTCAGTTGCAGCGAACTCGCCGGGCCTTCGGCCAGGGTGTTCACGTCCACACGGTGCACGATGCTGGTGATGGAACCCGGCACGTAGCTGGTGGCGCGCTTGATGTCGTATTTCTTGCCCGGCAGCATCGGTTCTTCGGCCATCCACACCAGCATGGCGTCGAAGGCGTCGGTCACTTGCGGCACGTTGTCGGCATGCACCAGCAGGTCGCCACGGGAGATGTCGATCTCGTCTTCCATGGTCAGGGTCACGGCCTGGCCTGGGCCTGCGTGTTCCAGTTCACCTTCAAAGGTGACGATGGATTTGACGCGGCTGCTCTTGCCCGACGGCAGCACCACGACTTCGTCGCCCTTGTGCACGATGCCGCTGGCCAGGGTGCCGGCGAAACCGCGGAAATTCAGGTTCGGACGGTTGACGTACTGCACCGGGAAACGCAGGTCGGTGTAGTTGCGGTCGTTGGCGATCTCGACGGTCTCGAGGATCTCCATCAGCGACTGCCCGGTGTACCAAGGCGAACGCTCGCTCTTGTTCACCAGGTTGTCGCCCTTGAGCGCCGACATCGGCACGAACGCCATGGTGCTCGGCTTGAACGCGATACCTTCGGCGAACTTCAGGTAATCGGCCTTGATCGACTCGAACACGCTTTGGTCAAAGCCATTGATGTCCATCTTGTTGACGGCAATCACGATGTGCTTGATGCCCAGCAGCGAAGCGATATAGCTGTGGCGACGGGTCTGGGTCTGCACGCCGTAGCGGGCGTCGATCAGGATGATCGCCAGGTCACAGGTGGACGCGCCGGTGGCCATGTTGCGGGTGTACTGCTCATGGCCAGGGGTGTCGGCAATGATGAATTTGCGCTTGGCGGTGGAGAAGTAGCGGTAGGCCACATCGATGGTGATGCCCTGCTCACGCTCGGCCTGCAGGCCGTCGACCAGCAGCGCCAGGTCGATGTCGTCGCCGGTGGTGCCGACTTTCTTCGAATCGCGGGTGATGGCTTCCAGGTGATCTTCGTAGATCATCTTGGAGTCGTGCAGCAGGCGCCCGATCAGGGTGCTCTTGCCGTCATCGACGTTGCCGCAGGTCAGGAAGCGCAACATTTCCTTGCGCTCGTGCTGGCCCAGGTAGGCGAGGATGTCCTCGCTGATCAAATCAGATTGATGCGACATTGGTGACAACCCCTTAGAAATAACCCTGACGTTTTTTGTCTTCCATCGAGCCTGCGCCATCGTGGTCGATGACACGGCCCTGGCGCTCGGAAGTTCGCGTCAGGAGCATTTCCTGAATGATGTCCGTCAGCGTCTCGGCTTCGGACTCCACCGCGCCCGTCAACGGGTAGCAGCCAAGGGTACGGAAACGTACTTTCTTTTTGACGATTCGGGCTTTGTCTTCGTCGGACAAGTGCTCGAGGATGCGGTCATCGTCGATCATGATCAACGTGCCGTTCTTCTCGATCACTTCACGCTCGGCGGCGAAGTACAGCGGCACGATCGGGATGCCTTCCAGGTAGATGTACTGCCAGATGTCCAGCTCGGTCCAGTTGGACAGCGGGAACACACGGATCGACTCACCCTTGTTGACGTTGCCGTTGTAGACGTTCCACAGCTCGGGCCGCTGGTTCTTCGGGTCCCAGCGGTGCTTGCTGTCGCGGAACGAGTACACGCGCTCTTTGGCACGGGATTTCTCTTCATCGCGACGGGCACCGCCGAACGCGGCGTCGAAACCATGCTTGTCCAGGGCTTGCTTGAGGCCCTCGGTCTTCATGATGTCGGTGTGCTTGGCGCTACCGTGGGTGAACGGGTTGATGCCCTGCGCCACGCCGTCCGGGTTGACGTGGGTGATCAACTCCAGGCCCAGCTCCTCGACCATCTTGTCGCGGAACTTGTACATCTCCTGGAATTTCCACTGGGTGTCGACGTGCATCACCGGGAACGGCAGCTTGCCCGGGAAGAATGCCTTGCGTGCCAGATGCAGCATCACGGCGGAGTCTTTACCGATCGAGTAGAGCATCACCGGGTTATCGAACTCGGCGGCGACCTCGCGGATGATGTGGATGCTTTCCGCCTCCAGCTGTTTCAGATGCGTCAGTTTGTCGACCATGGTTACTCACGGAAAAACGATCTTGTGGACGGCCAGCGGGCCGTGTTCGAGCGGGGCATGCTAGCACAGCACCTTCTTCTAATCAGGGAGCGGACTAGATCGAAACGGTATATGAATATGCCCCCAGGTTTGGCTCATCACCCACTACGAACACGGGACAGGTGGGAGCTGGCTTGCCTGCGATGCAGACACCTCGGTGTATCAGTTGCACCTCGATGATGCTATCGCAGGCAAGCCAGCTCTCACATTTGTTCGGCGGTATTTGTCAGATCGGGTTCGGGCAATCGATAAACAGGTGCTCCAGCGCAAACCGCCGCGCCAGGTAATCCCCCAACGCTTGCACACCGTAACGCTCGGTGGCGTGATGGCCGGCGGCGATGAAGCTGATGTCGTTTTCCCGCGCACTGTGGAAGGTCTGCTCGGAGGCTTCGCCACTGAGGAACAGGTCCACGCCGGCCGCGATCCCATGGTCGATGTAACCCTGGCCACCCCCCGTGCACCAACCGACGCGACGGATCATTTCGCTGCCTTCGATCAGCAGCGGCTCACGGCCCATGACTTCCTGCACACGGCGGGCAAAGTCGCGGGGCGACAGCGGTTCGGCGAGGGAGCCGACCAGGCCGACGACCTTGGCGTCGCTTGGGTCCAGCGGGCCTTCGACGGTGATGTCCAATTGCCGGGCAAGTTGCACGTTGTTGCCGACATCGGGATGCAGGTCCAGCGGCAGGTGATAGGCCAGCAGACTGATATCGTGCTTGAGCAGGGTTTTCAGGCGCCGCTGCTTCATGCCGGTAATACAGGGGTTCTCGCCTTTCCAGAAATAACCGTGGTGCACCAGCACCAGGTCGGCCCCGGCCTCGACGGCCGCGTCCAGCAGGGCCTGGCTGGCGGTCACACCGCTGACGATGCGCATCACCTGCGGGCGCCCCTCGACTTGCAGGCCATTGGGGCAATAATCGGCAATTTTGGAGCTGTTCAGGTAGCGGTCAGCTTCGTCGACTAATGTGCTCAGGGCAACGGCCATAAAAGACTCCTAAATATCCCGTTCGAAGGCACTCACAGCCTCGTATAATGCGCGCCATTATGGGCGCTCTCCCGCCCCCTGCAACCTGTCAGGACTTACTTGATGCTCAAGGCACTGCGTTTTTTTGGATGGCCATTGTTGGCTGGCGTGCTGATCGCGATGCTGATCATTCAGCGTTATCCCCAATGGGTGGGCCTGCCCAGCCTGGATGTGAACATGCAACAGGCACCGCAAACCAGCGCGGTGGTGCAAGGCCCGGTGACCTATGCGGACGCGGTCGTCATCGCCGCGCCGGCGGTGGTCAACCTGTACACCACCAAGGTCATCAACAAACCGTCGCACCCGTTGTTTGAAGACCCGCAGTTTCGCCGCTATTTCGGCGACAACGGGCCCAAGCAACGCCGCATGGAATCCAGCCTGGGTTCCGGCGTGATCATGAGCCCGGAGGGCTACATCCTCACCAACAACCATGTGACCACCGGCGCCGACCAGATCGTGGTGGCCCTGCGTGACGGCCGCGAAACCCTGGCCCGCGTGGTCGGCAGCGACCCGGAAACCGACCTCGCCGTGTTGAAGATCGACCTCAAGAACCTGCCCTCCATCACCCTCGGCCGCTCCGACGGCCTGCGTGTAGGTGACGTGGCGCTGGCCATCGGCAACCCGTTCGGCGTGGGCCAAACGGTGACCATGGGCATCATCAGTGCCACTGGGCGCAATCAGTTGGGCCTGAACAGCTACGAGGACTTCATCCAGACCGACGCGGCGATCAACCCGGGCAACTCCGGCGGTGCGCTGGTGGATGCCAATGGCAATCTGACCGGTATCAACACGGCGATTTTCTCCAAGTCCGGCGGCTCCCAGGGCATCGGCTTTGCGATCCCGGTGAAGCTGGCGACAGAAGTGATGAAGTCGATCATCGAGCACGGCCAGGTGATCCGCGGCTGGCTGGGCATTGAAGTACAGCCGCTGACCAAGGACCTGGCCGAATCGTTTGGCCTGACCGGGCGGCCGGGCATCGTGGTCGCCGGGATCTTCCGTGACGGCCCGGCACAGAAAGCCGGCCTGCAACTGGGCGACGTGATCCTCAGCATCGACGGCGAACCGGCCGGCGATGGCCGCAAGTCGATGAACCAAGTGGCGCGGATCAAACCGACCGACAAGGTGACGATCCTGGTGATGCGCAACGGCAAGGAAATCAAGCTCTCAGCGGAAATCGGCCTGCGCCCACCACCGGCGCCGGTGAAAGAAGAGGAATAAACGCCCTCGGCGAGGTGCCTGTTCGCGGGCACCTGAAAGCTCATATTTCATAGCGATTCATTCTCATTAGGCATGTTATATTGTTTCAATATCGACATTGGAACGCTCTATCATGCCGTCTCGAAGAATTGCCCCCCTGGCTGGCCTGGCCTTGGGTCTATTGCTTGATCCCGCCTTCGCCGAAGACAACACCCTGGAACTCGATGCCATCAGCGTCACCCCCGACGCTTACGAGTCCGCCACAGGCCCGGTCAACGGCTACCGCGCTACCCGTTCGGCCAGCGCGACCAAAACCGACACCGCCCTTCGCGACATCCCACAATCCATCAGCGTGATTCCGGCCACGGTGCTCAAAGACCTGGGCAGCACCAACGTCGAGCGCGCCCTGGAATTTGCCGGCGGCGTGTCCAAGCAGAACAACTTCGGCGGCCTGACGCTCTACGAATACAGCGTGCGCGGCTTCACCACGTCCGAGTTCTACCAGGACGGCTTCAGCGCCAACCGTGGCTACCCGAGCACCCCGGACACGGCCAATATCGAACGCATCGAAGTGCTCAAGGGCCCCGCCGCCAGCCTGTACGGGCGCGGCGATCCCGGCGGCACCGTGAATATCGTCACCAAAAAGCCCCAGCCTGAAGCCTTCACCACCCTGCAAACCAGCGCCGGCAGCTGGGACCGCTACCGCACCGCCCTGGACATCAACACGCCGCTGGACAGCGAAGGCCACGTGCTGTCACGGGTCAACCTGGCAGTGGAGGACAACCACAGCTTCCGCGATCACGTGCAGAGCAAGCGCGTATTCGTCGCCCCTTCGTTCAGTTGGCAGTTGGACCCGGATACCACGCTGCTCGTCGAAAGCGAATTCGTGCGCCACAGCTCCACCTTCGACCGCGGCATCGTCGCCGCCCCCGGCGTATCTCGCTCAACCTTCCTCGGCGAACCCAACGACGGCGACATCGACAACCACAACAATCGCATCCAGGCCGCCCTCGAACATCACCTCAACGACGCCTGGAGCCTGCGCCTGGCCAGCCATTACAAACAGGGCAGCCTGTGGGGCGACGCCTCGGAAAACCGCGCACTGAATGCCGATGGCCACACCCTCAACCGCCGCTACCGCGAACGCTCCATGGGCTGGCACGACAGCATCACCCAACTGGAACTGCGCGGCCTGTTCGACATCGGCAGTTGGCAACACGAACTGCTGGTCGGCACCGAATACGAGGACTACCGCAAGAACGAACGGGTCACCGCCATCGCCGGCAGCCCCTACGCCATCGACCTCTACAACCCGGTCTACGGCCAGACAAAACCCAACGGCACACGCAGCGGCACCGACTTCTTCGAACAGACCAAAAGCCACGCGCTGAACCTGCAAGACCAGATCGTCTTCACCGAGCGCCTGCGCGGCATGGTCGGCGCACGTTTCGAGCATTTCGAGCAACGCATCGACGATTTCACCCGCAACGCGCCGCCGGGCAAGCAGACCCACGACGCCCTCACCCAGCGCGCCGGCCTGCTCTACCAGCTCACGCCAGAAGTCGGCGTGTTCGCCAACGCCTCCACCTCGTTCAAACCCAACAGCGGCTTGGACGCCAACAGCAAAGGCTTCAAGCCGGAAGAAGGCGTGGGCTACGAAGTGGGGATCAAGAGCGAGCTGTTCGACGACCGCCTCAGCGCCACCCTCGCCGCCTTCCATATCGAGAAGGAAAACGTGCTCACCCTCGACCCGGCCACCAACCTCAACCGCGCCATGGGCAAGGCGCGCAGCCAGGGCTTTGACCTGCAGCTGACCGGGCAAGTGACGGACGCCGTACGGGTGATCGGGGCCTTTGCCTACATCGATGCCCAAGTCACCAAAGGCGACACAGCCATTCCCGCCGGCAGCCGCATCCTTGGCGTGGCCAAGCGCAGCGCCAGCCTGTTGGGCGTGTATGAATTCCAGGACGGCGCCTTGCGTGGATCAGACCTGGGGGCGGCGTTTACTTATGTGGGGGATCGTTCCGGTGAGGCGGGCACGGGCTTTGAGCTGCCGGCGTATCACACGGTGGATGTGTTGGCGCATTACAAGGCCACAGAGAATGTCACCGTAGGACTGAACCTCAATAACCTGTTTGATGAGAAGTACTACGAGCGGTCTTACAGCAACTATTGGGTCAACCCGGGTGAACCGCGCAATCTCACGGTCAGCCTGACCCTCAATCTGTAACGCGGTAAAAACTGTGGGAGCGGGCTTGCTCGCGAATGCGGTATGTCAGTCACTTATTATTTGACTGATCCACCGCATTCGCGAGCAAGCCCGCTCCCACATTTAGACTGCGCCAGGTTCAGTTACAGCTCAACGGGTGCTTTTTCACACAAGGTATTCAACGCCTTCGCCCACTGCGGATCATCATTCAGGCACGGCACCAGCACCAACTCCTCGCCCCCCGCCTCGCGGAACTGCTCCAGCCCGCGATCACCAATCTCCTCCAGCGTCTCAATGCAGTCGGCCACGAACGCCGGGCACATCACCAGCAGCTTCTTCACGCCTTGCCGGGCCAGGCTTTCCAGACGGGCTTCGGTATAGGGTTCGATCCACTTGGCGCGGCCCAGGCGCGATTGGAACGCCACCGACCACTTGCCTTCGGGCAACCCCATGCGTGCGGCAAAGTCACGGGCAACGCTGAAGCACTGCGCGCGATAGCAGGTCTTGAGCACCTCGGCAGACGCGTTCTTGCAACAGTCGGCATCCTTGAAGCAATGCTGGCCGGTAGGGTCGAGCTTGGTCAGGTGGCGCTCAGGCAAGCCATGGAAACTCAGCAGCAGGTGGTCGTAATCCTGCTCCACGTACGGCCGCGCGCTGGCGACCAGGGCGTCGAGATATTCGGGCTGGTCGTAAAACGGTTGCAGAATCGAGAATTTCACGTCGAGTTTGTGGTCGCGCACCACACGCCTGGCTTCCTCGATCACCGTGGTCACGGTGCTGTCGGCAAACTGCGGATACAACGGCGCCAGCGTGACCTTGCGGATGCCCTGGCCGGCGAGGCGGGTCAGCACGCTTTCAATCGACGGCTCGCCGTAGCGCATCGCCAATTCCACCGGGCCTTGGCTCCATTGCGCAGTCATTTGTTGTTGCAGGCGGCGGCTGAGCACCACCAGCGGCGAGCCTTCGCCCCACCAGATCGAAGCGTAGGCGTGGGCCGACTGCTCGGGGCGCTTGATCAGGATCAGCGACACCAACAAGCGCCGCACCGGCCACGGCAGGTCGATCACGTAGGGGTCCATCAAAAACTGATTGAGGTAGCTGCGCACATCGGCCACCGAGGTGGACGCCGGTGAGCCCAGGTTGACCAGTAACAACGCGTGATCCGTCATGCAACATCCTATCTTTAGAGGCGGCTGGACAAGTCATCCAGGGCCGCGCGCAACTCAGTGAACTGAAAAGTGAAACCGGCCGCCAGCAACCGCTCCGGAACGGCCTTCTGCCCGCCCAACAGCAACCCGGACAACTCGCCCAACCCGACCTTCAACGCAAAAGCCGGCATCGGCATGAACGCCGGGCGATGCAGCACCTGGCCCAGGGTCTTGGCGAACTCGCGGTTACGCACCGGGTGTGGCGCGCACGCATTATAAGGACCGCTGGCGTCGGCGTTGTGCAGAAGAAAATCAATCAGGCCGATTTGATCCTTGATATGCACCCACGGCATCCACTGCCGACCATTGCCGATCGGCCCGCCCAGCGCCAGCTTGAACGGCAGCAACAGGCGCGACAAAAAGCCGCCCTCGGCCGCCAGTACCAGGCCCGTGCGCACCAGCACCACGCGTATGCCCAGGGCTTCGGCGCGCTGCGCAGTTTCTTCCCAGGCGATGCACAGTTGGCTGGGGAAATCGTCCTGCACCGGGCCGCTGGCTTCGCTCAACTCACGCTCGCCGCCGTCGCCGTACCAGCCCACGGCGGAACCGGAGATCAGCACCGCCGGTTTTTGCGCCAGCTCATCGAGCCACGCCAGCAGGGTTTCGGTCAGGCCGACCCGGCTGTTCCACAACAACGTCTTGCGCTTGTGGGTCCAAGGGCGATCCGCGACGGGCGCACCGGCGAGGTTAATGACCGCGTCCACCGGGCCGATAACCTGTTGTAGGCGGCCGACTCCCGACACCTGAGCGCCGCAGACCTTGGCAACCTGTTCCGGGTGACGGCTCCACACGGTCAGGCGATGGCCCTGGGCAAGCCAGTGTTGGCAGAGTTGGCGGCCGATCAAACCCGTACCGCCGGTCAGCAAAATATGCATGGGACACTCCTCATGTAACGTTCGCCGCCGATCACTGGTCTATTTTATAGGCAGGGATCATTTGCAATCGGGCGTAGCCTCAACGTTAACCATAGGCCACGCCGTAAGAACAGGCACGCCAAAACTTATACCAAAAAACAATATTGTACAGCTATTGGTGTCGGCGTAGTCTGTACCCAAAGGTAAAACGAGGCCTCCCATGACTGTTCCCATCGCGATCATCGGCACCGGCATTGCCGGTCTCTCCGCCGCCCAAGCGTTACGAGACGCGGGGCACGTTGTACAACTCTTCGATAAAAGCCGCGGCAGCGGTGGCCGCATGTCCAGCAAGCGCAGCGATGCCGGCTCACTGGACATGGGCGCGCAATACTTCACCGCCCGCGATCGGCGCTTCGTCAACGAAGTGCAACGCTGGCAAAGCAACGGTTGGGCCGAGCAGTGGAAACCCCAGCTGTACAACTTCAAGTCCGGCCAACTCACACCCTCCCCCGATGAACAGGTGCGCTGGGTCGGCACGCCGCGCATGAGCGCGATCACCCGCGCCTTGCTCGATGACTTGCCGGTGCAATTCGGTTGCCGCATCACCGAAGTGTTCCAGGGCACACAGCACTGGAACCTGCTGGATGCCGACGGCGGCAGCCACGGCCCGTTCAGCCACGTGGTCATCGCCACGCCCGCGCCCCAGGCCACCGCCCTGCTCGCCGCCGCGCCGAAACTGGCCAGCGCCGCCGCCGGGGTGAAGATGGACCCGACCTGGGCCATCGCCCTGGCTTTCGACAAACCCCTGGATACACCGATGGAAGGCTGCTTCGTCCAAGACAGCCCCCTTGACTGGCTGGCGCGCAACCGCAGCAAACCAGGGCGTGACGCCAGCCAGGACACCTGGGTGCTGCACGCCACCAGCGCATGGAGCCGGGCGCACCTGGACCTGGCCAAGGAAGCGGTGATCGAACACCTGCACGGCGCCTTCGCCGAACTGCTGCACAGCGCCATGCCTGCGCCGTCGTTCAGCCTGGCGCACCGCTGGCTCTACGCACGACCGTCGAGCAGCCACGAGTTCGGCGTGCTGGCCGACGCCGACCTGGGCCTGTATGTGTGCGGTGACTGGTGCTTGTCCGGCCGCGTGGAAGGCGCCTGGCTCAGCGGCCAGGAAGCGGCGCGACGCTTGATCGAGCACCTGCAATGAACCGCATCAACCCCGCCAAGTTGCTGCTGTCGAAGTGGACAGCAGCCCAGCCTCGCCACAAAGAAAAACACTTCCTCGTCACCGAGCTGTTTCGCGACGAGGAAGGCACCGTGCTGGAAATCGAACTGCAAGCCGTGCTGACCCGCCGAGCCGAGCGCCTGGCGTGGCAAACCCTGCAAAACGCCGAGGACTGGAAGATCGGCTGGAAATAACCTGTACAAAAAGTTTGACTTGTACAGCTTCGAACCTATGATGAGATTTAGTTGTACAAGAATATTATCTTGTACAGGAATCTTGCCGGGGTTCGCGTATGTCCAGCACCACCAGACCCAAGATCGCCATCAGCGCCTGTCTGCTCGGCGAAAACGTGCGCTTCAACGGCGGGCATAAACAATCCCTGCTGTGCAGCCACACCCTCGCCGACTACTTCGACTTCGTGCCACTGTGCCCCGAAGTCGCCATCGGCCTGGGCATCCCCCGTGAACCGATCCGCCTGGTGGGCGACCCGGCCCATCCGCAAGCCGTCGGCACGGTGCACCGCGAACTCAACGTCACCCAGCCGCTGAACGACTACGGCCAACAGATGGCGCTGGAACACACCGACCTGTGCGGTTACATCTTCATGCAGAAATCCCCGTCGTGCGGCCTGGAGCGGGTCAAGGTCTACCGCGCCAACGGCACCCCGGTGGACGGCGGTGGGCGCGGCATCTACGCCCAGGCGTTCTGCTCACGCCATCCCAACCTGCCAGTGGAAGAAGACGGTCGGCTGAATGACCCGGTGCTGCGGGAAAACTTCCTGACCCGCGTGTTCGTCTACGCCAGCTGGCAACAGCTGCTGGCCGACGGCCTGACCCGCCACCGCCTGCTAGCCTTTCACTCGCGCTACAAATACCTGCTGATGGCCCATAGCCCGGCGCACTACAAACGCCTCGGCCACTTGCTCGGCAGCATGGGTAAAAGCACGCAACTGGAAGAATTGTCCGCCTGCTATTTCAGCGACCTGATGACCGGCCTGAGCCAGTGCGCCACCCGTGGCACCCACAGCAACGTGCTGCAACACATCAGCGGGCATCTGAAGCAGGCGATCAGCGCCGACGACAAACAGGAAATGCAAACCGTCATCGGCCAATACCGCCACGGCATCGTGCCGCTGGTAGTGCCGCTGACCCTGCTCAAGCATCACTTTCGCCAACATCCGGACCGCTACATCGCGCAGCAGGCCTACCTGCAGCCGCACCCGGAAAACCTCAGCCTGCGTAATGCGATCTAACCCATGAAAGCTGCCCCACCCGAAGACCTCGCCCAAGCCGTCGAAGACGGCTGGCTGCCGATCCGCGAAGTGGCGCGCCAGACCGGCGTCAACGCCGTGACCCTGCGCGCCTGGGAACGCCGCTACGGGCTGATCGTGCCCCAGCGCACACCCAAGGGCCATCGACTGTTCAGCGCCGAACACGTGCAACGCATCCATACCATCCTCACCTGGCTCAACCGTGGCGTGCCGGTCGGCCAGGTGAAAACCTTGATCGACTCCGCCCAACCCGCCACCGACGTCGTTGAAAATGAATGGCACACCTTGCGCCAGACGCTGGTGCAAGCGATCAGCGAATTGGCCGAGCGTCGGGTCGACGATGCCTTCAACCAGGCCATGGCGCTGTACCCGCCGCGTACCCTGTGCGAGCAACTCTTGCTGCCACTGCTCAAGGATCTGGAGTTGCGCTGGCAAGGCCAGTTTGGCGCGCAGATGGAGCGGGTGTTTTTCCTGTCGTGGCTGCGCAGCAAGTTTGGCGCACGCATCTACCACAACAACCGTCAGCTCCAGGGCGCGCCGCTGCTGCTGGTCAACCACTCGGACCTGCCGCTGGAACCGCACTTATGGCTCAGCGCCTGGCTGGCCAGCAGCGCCGACTGCCCGGTGGAAGTCTTCGACTGGCCGCTGCCGGCCGGCGAACTCGCGCTGGCGGTGGAACATCTGAAACCGCGCGCAGTGCTGCTGTATTCGAGTAAAGCCCTGCATGTGCCGGCCCTCGGCAAACTGCTGGGCGGTGTCGATTGCCCAACGCTGATTGCCGGACCAACGGTATGCATCCACCAAGCCGAGTTGGCCGTATTAAGCACTGACATCCCCCAATTGTGCGTAGCCGAAGACCCGTTGTCGGCCCACCAGCTACTGATCCAGCGTGGAATCGTTTAAATGCATTTGATCTGGTTGCGCACCGACCTGCGCCTGCACGACAACACCGCCCTGGCCGCCGCGAGCCAGCGTGGCCCGGTCGCCGCCGTGTACCTGATAACCGCCGAGCAGTGGCAGGCCCACGATGACGCGCCGTGCAAGGTGGATTTCTGGCTGCGCAACCTGCGCGAACTGAGCAACGCCCTTGGGGAGCTGAACATTCCCCTGTTGATCCGCCACGCCGCCACCTGGGATCAGGCGCCAGGCGTCTTGAGTGAACTGTGCCGCGAACTGTCGGTGACGTCTGTGCACGTCAACGAGGAATACGGCATCCACGAGAGCCGCCGCGACGCTGCCGTGGCCACGGCGCTGGACGCCGACGGCGTGACGTTCCACAGCTACCTCGACCAACTGTTCTTCCAACCCGGCAGTGTGCTGACCAAGACCGGCACGTATTTCCAGGTGTTCAGCCAGTTCCGCAAGGTCTGCTACACGCGCCTGCACAGCGCCCTGCCGCGCCTGGTGCCGACAGCCAAAGCCCAGGCGCCACTCGCCATCAAACGCGATCCGATCCCCCAGGCCGTCGACGGCTTCGAGCCCCCCAGCGACAGCCTGCGCGCGCTCTGGCCCGCCGGTGAAGACGAAGCCCGTCGGCGCCTGGACGCCTTCGCCGAGCAACAGATCAGCTACTACAAGGACGAGCGCGACTTCCCCGCCAAGCCCGGTACCAGCCAGCTTTCGGCGTACCTCGCGGCGGGCGTGGTGTCACCGCGCCAATGCTTGCACGCCGCGCTGCAAACCAACCGGGGCGAATTCGAAAGTGGCGACATCGGCGCCATCACCTGGATCAACGAACTGCTCTGGCGCGAGTTCTACAAACACATCCTGGTCGGCTACCCACGGGTGTCCCGTCACCGTGCGTTCCGTCCCGAGACCGAAGCCGTGGCCTGGCGCGATGCGCCCAAGGACCTGGCGGCGTGGCAAGAAGCGCGCACCGGCCTGCCGATCATCGACGCGGCCATGCGCCAACTGCTCGAAACCGGCTGGATGCACAACCGCCTGCGCATGGTGGTGGCGATGTTCCTGACCAAGAACCTGCTGATCGACTGGCGTGAAGGCGAGCGCTTCTTTATGCGCCACCTGATCGACGGCGACCTCGCCGCCAACAACGGCGGCTGGCAGTGGAGTTCGTCGACCGGCACCGACTCGGCGCCGTATTTCCGCATCTTCAGCCCGCTGAGCCAGTCGGAAAAATTCGACGGCGACGGCGTGTTCATCAAGCGCTGGCTGCCCGAGTTGGCCGCGCTGAATAAAAAGGAAGTGCATAACCCCGAGGCGGTCGGCGGCCTATTCGGCGTGGCGGATTACCCAAGGGCCATCGTCGACCTGAAAAAATCCCGCGAACGCGCCCTGGCGGCCTTCCGCAGCCTGCCGTCACGCGCGGCGATCGGGGGCGAGCATGAGTGACTTCCTGCGCCGGTTCGCCCAGGCCTTTGCCACGCTGGACAAGCACAACCTGCACCTGCTCGACAGCCTCTACAGCCAGGACATCGCCTTTGCCGACCCGCTGCATGAAGTCCACGGCCTGCCCGCGCTGCGCCGTTACTTCGCCGAGCTGTACGGCAACGTCCGCCAGTTGCGCTTCGACTTTCACAGCTTCGACGAGGTGGCTGAAGGCGAAGGCTACCTGCGCTGGAAAATGAGCTTCTGCCACCCGCGCCTGGCCAACGGCAAGGTGATCCGCGTGGAAGGCTGCTCGCACCTGCAGTGGCGCGACGGCAAGGTGTATCGCCATCGCGACTATTTCGACGCCGGCGCCCTGCTTTACGAGCACCTGCCCGTGCTGGGCCGCGTGGTCCGCTGGCTGAAAAGGAGAATCGCATGAGCCAGACACCCCCCCGCCGTTACTGGCTGACCGGCGCCAGCAGTGGCATCGGCGCAGCACTGGCGATCGAGCTGTTGGAAAGCGGCGCCCAAGTCGCGCTCAGTTCGCGCACCACAGCCCCGCTGCAAACCCTGGCCGAACGCTATCCGGGGCAAGTGCTGCTGGTGCCCGGCGACTTGACCGACAGCCAGGCCGTGCGTGAGATCGGCGCACAGATCAGCGCCGCCTGGGGCGCGCTGGACACGGCGATCCTCAACGCCGGCACCTGTGAATATATCGATGCCCAGCACTTTGACGCCGCGGTTGTCGAACAGGTGGTACGCACCAACCTGCTGGCCAGCAGTTATTGCATCGAGGCCGCGTTGCCGCTGTTGCGCGCCGGAATCCGCCCGCACCTTGTGGGCGTCGCGAGCGCCGTGACGTACTTGCCGATGCCGCGCGCCGAAGCCTATGGCGCGTCCAAGGCCGGCTTGCGCTACCTGTTGGAATCCTTGCGCATCGGCCTGTCGCCGGAACACATCGACGTCACGGTGATCAGCCCGGGCTTCGTCGACACGCCGCTGACCGAACGCAACGATTTCCCCATGCCCCTGAGCTGGCCGGCCGGCAAGGCCGCGCGACATATCTTCGTAAAACTTGCGAAACGTCCGCTGGAAATCGCCTTCCCGGCACTGTTTATCGCCACCCTCTGGCCGCTGTCGAAGCTGCCGGCCCGCGTGCAGTTGTTCATCGGCAGGCGCATGTTGCGCAGCCCGCTACCGCAGAAGGATCGCCTGTGAAAATCGCCATCATCGGCAGCGGCATCGCCGGGCTGACCAGCGCCTACCTGCTCAGCCGCCGCCACGACATCACGCTGTTCGAAGCGGGCGACCGCATCGGCGGGCATACCCATACGGTCAACGTCAGCGTCGCCGGTCAAAGCCATGCGGTGGACACCGGTTTCATCGTGTTCAACGACTGGACCTACCCCAACTTCATCCAACTGCTGGGGCAGATCGGCGTCACGTTCAAACCCACCGAGATGAGCTTTTCGGTACACGACGAGAGCCAGCGCTTCGAGTACAACGGCAACAACCTCAACAGCCTGTTTGCCCAGCGTCGCAATATCTTGTCGCCGGGGTTCTGGGGCATGTTGCGCGACATCCTGCGTTTCAACCGCGAGGCCCCGCAGGACCTGCAAGAACAGCGCATCAACGCCGAGATGACCCTGGGTGAGTACCTCAAGGCCGGCGGTTATGGCGAGCGGTTTATCCGACACTACATCGTGCCGATGGGCGCGGCGATCTGGTCGATGTCCCTGGCGGACATGCTCGGGTTTCCGTTGCAGTTCTTTGTGCGCTTCTTCAAGAACCACGGCTTGCTGTCGGTGAGCAATCGCCCGCAGTGGTGCGTGATCGAGGGTGGTTCGAGCAGCTATATCGAACCGCTGACCCGCAGCTTTCGCGAACAGATCCGCCTCGACTGCCCTGTGCATAACGTTGAGCGCACCGCCGACGGCGTGGTTATCCACAGCGCCGCCGGCCGCGAGACGTTCGACCGCGTGGTATTCGCCTGCCACAGCGACCAGGCCTTGGCGCTGCTGGCCGACCCAAGCCAGGCCGAACACGACATCCTCGGCGCCCTGCCCTACGCCGACAACGACGTGGTGCTGCACACCGACACCCGCCTGCTGCCGGATCGCAAACTCGCCTGGGCCAGCTGGAACTACCGGCTCAGCGGCGATGCGCAGACCCAGGCCGCCGTCACCTATGACATGAACATCTTGCAAGGCATCGACAGCGCCACCACCTTTTGCGTCAGCCTGAACCAGACGGCCATGATCAACCCGCTGAAGATCCTCGCCCGCTACACCTACGCGCACCCGCAATACAGCCTCGCGGCGGTGGCCGCCCAAGCGCGCTGGCAAGAGTTGTTCGGCATGCGCAACACCTATTATTGCGGCGCCTACTGGGCCAACGGCTTTCACGAAGACGGCGTGGTCAGCGCGCTGCGCGTGGCCAAGGCCTTTGGGGAAAGCCTGTGAACAGCGCCCTGTACAGCGGCTGGATCGCCCATCGCCGGTTTGCCCCCAAGGCCCACGCCTTTCGCTACCGCATCGGCTTGCTGTACCTGGATTTGAGCGAAGAACACACGGTGCTCGGGCTCTCGCCCTTGGCCGGGCGCAGCCGTTTTGCCGCGTTCGGTTTTCGCCAGCAGGACTACCTGCGTGAGTTCACGCGCACCGGCATGAGCTTGAGCGATGCCGTGCGCCATGAAGTCGGCAAGGCTCTGGGGCGTACACCCCAGGGCGTTATCTGCCTACTGACCCAGGTCCGCAGTTGGGGCCTGGCTTTTAACCCGGTGAGTTTCTTCTACTGCTTCGAGGCTGACGGACAATTGGCCGCGATCCTGTGTGAAGTGACCAACACGCCCTGGCGCGAGCGCTATCACTACGTGCTGCCGGCCCAGGCGCTGGACGCGGATGAACATCAGCATTTCGCCGTGGCCAAGGCGTTTCATGTGTCGCCGTTCCTGCCCCGCGACCTGGAATACCGCATGAGCTTCAGCCCGCCCGCCGCCAGGCTTGGCGTGCACATGGCCGATTGGCAGGGCACGCAAAAAGTCTTCGACGCCACCTTGAGCCTGGAAAAACATGCACTCAACCGCGCCAGCCTGCATCGCTACCTATGGCGCTTCCCCTGGATGACCGCCAAGACCTGCCTCGCAATTTACTGGCAGGCCCTGCGCTTGTTACTCAAACGCACACCGATTTTTTCCCACAGGGCTGCCGAAGGCACCTCTCGCACTGCAGTCGGGTATACCAAGGATCGCCGCCATGAAAACCCCTAGTTTATCGGTCAAGTCCCACCGTCTGAACGTCAACGGCATGACCAGCGCACTGCTGCGCAAGGCCGTGCTGCGTCAATTGAGCCAACTGCGCCACGGCCAGTTGGTGGTGATCGAGGACGGCGAACGCCAGGTGTTCGGCGCACGGGAAGCGCACCTGCTGGGGGAGATCCATATCCTCGATCCGGCGGTGTGGGGCCTGGTGGCGGCCAGTGGTTCCATCGGCGCGGGTGAGGCATTTATCCATGGTTACTGGAGCAGCCCGGACCTGACTGCCGTGGTGCGCGTGATGGTCAGCAACCTCGATGTGCTCGACGCGATGGAAGGCGGCCTCGCGCGCCTGGCGCGCCCACTGACCCAGGGCTTGCACTGGCTCAACCGCAACACACGCAAGGGCTCGCAGAAAAACATTGCCGCCCACTACGACCTGGGCAATGACCTGTTCGAAGAATTCCTCGACCCGACCATGATGTACTCGGCGGCGCAATTCCTGAGCCCCGACGACAGCCTGGAACAGGCGCAATTGAACAAGCTGGAGCGCATCTGCCAGAAACTCGCGCTCAAGGCCACCGACCACCTGCTGGAAATCGGCACCGGCTGGGGCAGCATGGCGCTGTATGCCGCGCAGCATTATGGCTGCAAGGTCACCACCACCACCTTGTCCAAAGAGCAGTTTGCCTACACCGAAAAACGCATCGCCGCACTGGGCCTGGGTGATCGGGTGACACTGCTGCTGCAGGACTACCGCGACCTGACCGGCGCGTACGACAAGCTGGTCTCCATTGAAATGATCGAAGCGGTGGGCCATCGCTTCCTGCCGATCTACTTCAAACAGTGCGCGCAACTGCTCAAGAGCGACGGCCTGATGTTGCTGCAAGCCATCACCATCCGCGACCAACGCTACGAACAGGCCAAGCGCAGCGTCGACTTTATCCAGCGCTACATCTTCCCCGGCGGCGCCCTGCCCTGTGTGCAGAAGATGCTGGAGATCGTCAGCCGCGATACCGACTTGAACCTGATGCACATGGAGGATTTCGGCCTGCACTACGCGCGAACCCTGCGCCTGTGGCATGAGAACTTTCGCCGCGCCCATGGCCGCCTCGCGGAGCTGGGCTACGATGAGTACTTCCTGCGGCTGTGGGAATTTTACTTGTGCTACTGCGAAGGGGGCTTCATGGAGCGCACGATCGGCACCGCACAATTGCTGCTGGCCAAGCCCGCTGCGATCAACCCGCCGTTGCTCGGGCGCTTCGATGCTTAAACCGCTGGTGAATGCCGTGCTGTTCCAGTGCGGCTGGTTTGCCTGCGTGCTGGGCGGCGACAGTCGGTGGCTACTGGTGGCGGTGGCGGCGCTGGCCGTGCACCTGCTGTGGATAAGTTCGTGGTCGCGCGAGGGCCAGGTGATTCTCGCCGTGACCTTGCTCGGCACGCTGATCGACACCTCGTTGCGCTCCTTTGGCGTGTTTCATTTCAGCCTGCCGGGGCCGCTGATTCCGCTGTGGCTGATGGTGTTGTGGGCGCTGCTGGCGACGACCTTGCGCCATTGCCTGGCCTGGAGCGCACGCCCTTGGTGGCGGGCCAGCCTGCTGGGAGCCGTGGGTGGGCCGCTGTCCTATTACGCAGGTAGCCAATTGGCCGGGGTGAGTTTCGGCTACGGCACGGCACCGACCGTGATTGGCCTGGCGCTGCTGTGGGGACTATTGTTCCCCGTCTTGCATTGGGTCGCCCGACAGCTGGGACACTGACGTCTGTCAGAGCATTCACACGTTCTTGATCGGCTTGCCTTACACTGCGCGCCTATGACCAACATCCCCCACACCCAAATCACCGAACCCGCCGTCACCTGCTCGACGTGCGCGGCCTGCTGCTGCCAGTTGGAAGTGATGCTGATCACCGATACCGGCGTGCCGGAGCGCTACATCGATACGGACGATTGGGGCGGCGAAGTGATGCTGCGCCTCGACGACGGCTGGTGCGCAGCGCTGGACCGGGACACGATGATGTGCACGATCTACGAGCGCCGGCCCTTGATCTGCCGGGAGTTCGAGATGGGCGCGCCGGAGTGCCTGGAAGAGCGGCAGGGGATCGCGACGGCCTATCGCTGAACCTTTGATCAACGCCGATCAAAATGTGAGAGCTGGCATGCCTGCGATAGCGGTGGGTCAGCCGAATCTATGTTGACTGACAGGCCGCCATCGCGGGCAAGCCCGCTCCCACAGGGGATTGGGTTGCCACTTTGGATCAGCTCCCACATTTGGTTTGCAGTGTTCTTAAGACTTACAACGGCAGGGTGTAGTGCAACGAGTAGCTCTCGACCCCATCGTTGTTGCTGCTCAGCCCGGCATTGGAATAGTGCGTGGCGCGAATCCCCACCTCATGCCCACCGGCAAAGCGCAGGCCGAATCCCAGCCGATCTTCGAACTGAAAAGCCTGGCCAATATTGTTGTCCTCGACCCGTGTGCGCGAGAACAGCGCCACGCCCACCCCCGCCTCGATGTACGGCTTGACCTTCTCACCGGCAAACTCATACACAAACACTGGCGAGAACGACAGGCTGCTGACGCTGGCGTGCTTGTCACCATCCCAGTAGGTGTAGGCACCGCTCCAGTAGCCGGTCAAGCGCCCAGTATCGGTCTGCCACCAGCTTTTGTCCCACTGCGACGTCAGCCCCAGCCGATAGGTCAGTGTCGAATCACTGGTGCTCCCCACCCCTAATTCCAGGCCAGCGGCCTGGGCTGAAACGGTGTGCCCTACAACGACGGCCGCAATCGCAGCCAAACAGAACAAGCGCTTCATAAGAAACATCCTTTCCCGACGAAGTTATTTGGTTTTGTACAAGCTATCTCGCTATAGAAGCTGGCAAATAGACGGAAGTTCCAGCTTTTAACGCGGGAATTTCACGAATTTTTCACGCACCGAAGCTTCGCACAACGCCCGGATATTTCCATAGTGTTGGTAGGATATTTCTTAGGTGAGACACATCGCCGCTGGTCCAGAACTGCGCTGGCTCGGGCTTGCCGTCGGCCAGCAGGTTGCGCTCGCCGAGCAAGCGCTTGAGCTGGCGGGCCACGGCGGCGCCGGTGTCGATGAGGATGATGCTGGGGGGCAGCATCTGCGCCAGCAGCGGCTTGAGGAAGGGATAGTGGGTGCAGCCGAGGATGATGGTGTCGCAGCCGGCGCCGAGCAGCGGGTCGATATACCCCTGCAACAACTGGCGCAGTGCCGGGCTGCTCAGGTCGCCGGTTTCGATCAGTTCCACCAGGCCCGGGCACGGCTGAGTAATCACGCGGACATCGGTGGCGAAGCGATCGAGCAGTGCCGCGAACTTGGCGCTTTGCAGGGTGCCCGTGGTGGCGAGCACGCCGACCACACCGCTGCGGGTCGCGGCGGCCGCAGGTTTGACGGCAGGCTCCATGCCCACCAACGGCCAATCCGGGAAGTCCTTGCGTAAATCGGCAACGGCCGCAACGGTCGCGGTGTTGCAGGCAATCACAAACGCCTTGGCCCCCTTCTCCCGCAGAAACCCGGCAACCTGCCGCGAGCGCTCAAGAATAAAGGCCGGGCTTTTCTCGCCGTAAGGGATATGCCCGCAGTCGGCCACGTACAGCAGCGATTCGTGGGGCAGCAGCTGCTGGATTTCCTCCAGCACCGACAGCCCGCCGACGCCGGAATCGAACACACCGATCGGCGCGTCCTTAACCATGGTGAGTCCCGCACACGCTGCAACCGGGGTCGCGCTTGACGCGCAACTCGCGGAAACGGCTGCTCAATGCATCGATCAGCAACAAGCGGCCCACCAGCGGCTCGCCGAAACCGGCCAGCAGCTTCAAGGCTTCCAGCGCTTGCAGGCTGCCGACCAGGCCCACCAGCGGCCCGACCACGCCGGCTTCGCTGCAGGTCAGTTCGGTGTCGCTGCCGTGCCCGTATAAACAGTGGTAGCACGGGCTGTCGGCGCGACGCGGGTCGAACACCGACAGTTGCCCTTCCAGGCGAATCGCCGCGCCGCTGATCAACGGCTTGGTCGCGGCGACGCAGGCGGCGTTGACCGCTTCGCGGGTGGAGAAGTTGTCGCTGCAATCGAGGACCACATCCACCGCCGCGACCGCCGCGGCGAGTGAGTCGGCGTCCAGCGCGCTGCGATGGGCGACCAGCGTGATTTCAGGATTGATCGCGCCCAGGCGCCGCAGGGCCGAATCGACCTTGGTCTGCCCGACGCTGGCGGTGTCGTGGATGATCTGGCGTTGCAGGTTGGTCAGGTCGACGCTGTCGAAGTCCGCCACGTGCAATTCACCGACCCCCGCAGCAGCCAGGTACAACGCAACCGGCGCGCCCAGCCCGCCCAGGCCGATGATCAGGGCGCGGCTGTGTTTCAGGCGCAACTGGCCGTCGATGTCGACATGCTGCAACAGAATCTGTCGGCTGTAGCGCAGCAGTTCCTGGTCGGTCAGCACGGCCGGCGTCCCAGGGTAATGCGCTCGTGGCCGCCAAGGTCGATGCGGCTGTGCACGTTGTCAAAACCTTCGCCCAGCAATAGGTCACGCACGGCGCCAGCCTGGTCGTAACCGTGTTCGAGCAACAGCCAGCCAGCGGCATTCAGGTGCTGGGGTGCCTGCTTGATGATGTGGCGCAAGTCGTCCAGGCCATCGCGGCCCGCCACCAGCGCACTGGCCGGTTCGAAGCGCACGTCACCGGCGACCAGGTGCGGGTCGTTGTCGGCAATGTACGGCGGATTGCTGATGATCAGATCGTAGGTGTGGCCTTGCAGGGCGCTGAACCAGTGGCTGTTCAGCACGGTGACGTTATTCAGGTGCAGGCGCTGGCGATTGCGCTCGGCCAAGGCCACCGCTTCGAGCACGCGATCGACGGCGGTGACGGTCCAGGCCGGGCGCTCGCTGGCCAGGGCCAGGGCAATCGCGCCGCTGCCGGTGCCGAGGTCGAGAACCTGGGTCGGCGTGGCCGGCAACAATTGCAGGGCAGTTTCCACCAGTAACTCGGTGTCCGGACGCGGGATCAGCGTGTGGGGCGCGACCTCCAGGTCCAACTTCCAGAAGCCTTGCTGGCCGAGGATGTAGGCCACCGGCTCACCGCCGCGGCGGCGTTGCAGGTAGCCGGCAAAGGTCAGCGCATCTTCGCTGCTGACGATTTTCTCCGGCCAGGTGTGCAGGTAGCTGCGCGACTTGCCCAGGGCCGCGGCGAGCAATAACTCGGCGTCCAGGCGCGCGGTGGGCGAGTCGGGCAGGTCGGCAGCGCGCAGCAGGCTGGCGATAATGGTCATTTAGTCACCTATCGCTGCAAGTTGGTCGGCCTGGTATTCGGCGAGCAACGGCTCGATCACTGCATCGACGCCACCGGCGAGGATCTCGTCGAGGGAGTAGAGCGTGAGGTTGACCCGGTGGTCGGTGACCCGGCCCTGGGCAAAGTTGTAGGTGCGGATGCGTTCGGAACGATCGCCCGAGCCCACCAGCAACTTGCGCTCGCTGGCAATCGCATTGGCAGCGGCGCTGGTCTGCTGGTCGTTGAGCTTGGCCGACAGCCAGGACATGGCCCGCGCCCGGTTCTTGTGCTGGGAACGTTCTTCCTGACACTCCACCACAATGCCAGACGGCAAGTGGGTAATGCGGATCGCCGAGTCGGTCTTGTTGACGTGCTGGCCGCCGGCGCCCGACGAGCGGTAGGTGTCGACGCGCAGGTCGGCCGGGTTGATCTCGATGGCTTCCTGCTCGTCCGGCTCGGGCAATACAGCCACGGTGCAGGCCGAGGTGTGGATGCGGCCCTGGGACTCGGTGGCCGGCACGCGTTGTACGCGGTGTGCGCCAGACTCGAACTTGAGCTTGCCGTAGACGTTATCGCCTTCAACCCGTGCGATGACTTCTTTATAGCCGCCGTGCTCCCCCTCATTCTCCGAGAGGATCTCGACTCGCCAGCCGCGTCGCTCGGCATACCGCGAATACATGCGGAACAGGTCGCCGGAGAAGATCGCCGCCTCGTCGCCGCCGGTGCCGGCACGGATTTCGAGGAACACGTTGCGCCCGTCGTTGGGGTCTTTGGGCAGCAGCATGCGTTGCAGATCGCCTTCCAGCGCGATCAGTTTTTCCTTGGCTTCGCGGACTTCTTCCACGGCCATTTCGCGCATGTCCGGGTCGCTGTCCTTGAGCAGCGCCTGGGCGCCTTCGAGGTCGGCCTGGGTTTTCAGCCACTGGCCATAGGTGGTCACAATCGGCTCAACTTCCGCGTATTCCTTGGAATAGGTACGGAACTTGGTCTGATCGGAGATGACTTCGCCATCGCCGAGCAAGGCGGTCAGTTCTTCGAAACGGTCCTGGAGCACGTCCAGTTTATTGAGCAGTGACGCTTTCATTGCGGTTTTTTATCCGAAGAGCTATCTGACGCGCCCTCACCGAGGGCAAAGAGTTCTTGGGCCATGGCCAGCGCATCGAGGCGGCCTTCGGCAGTCAACTTTTTAAGCTGTACGCTGGGGGCGTGGAGCAGCTTGTTGGTCAGGCCACGGGCCAGTTGCATCAGCACCTCTTCGGCGTTGCTGCCGTTGGCCAGCAAACGCTGGGCCTTGCTCAGTTCCTCGTCGCGCAGGCGTTCGCCCTGCTGACGATACGCCTTGAGCACGTCCACTGCCGCCAGTTCACGCAAGCGCACCATGAAATCTTCGGCGCCGTCGCTGACCATCTCTTCGGCCGCCTGGGCTGCACCCTGGCGGCTCTTGAGGTTCTCGGCGACCACTTCGTGCAGATCGTCGACGCTATAGAGGTAAACGTCGTCCAACTCGCCGACTTCGGGTTCGATGTCCCGGGGAACGGCGATGTCCACCATAAAGATCGGCTTGTGCTTGCGCAGCTTCAGCGCGCTCTCGACCGCGCCTTTGCCGAGGATCGGCAACTGGCTGGCGGTGGAGCTGATGACAATATCGCTGCGCACCAACTCGGCCGGGATGTCCGACAGCAGCACCGCATGGGCGCCGAACTGCTCGGCGAGGATGCTCGCACGCTCAAGGGTGCGGTTGGCGACGACAATGCGTTTCACGCCCAGGTCGTGCAGGTGGCGGGCGACCAGGGTGATGGTCTCGCCAGCGCCGATCAGCAGGGCCTGGCTGCGCTGCAAGTCGCTGAAAATCTGTTTGGCCAGGCTGACGGCAGCAAACGCCACGGACACCGGGTTTTCGCCGATGGCGGTGTCGGTCCGCACCTGCTTGGCCGAGTTGAACGTGGCCTGGAACAGGCGGCCCAACAGCGGCCCCACCGTGCCAGCCTCACGCGCCACGGCGTAGGCGGATTTCATCTGGCCAAGGATCTGCGGCTCGCCCAACACCAGCGAATCGAGACCGGCCGCCACACGCATCATGTGACGAACTGCCGCATCCTCTTCGTGCACATAAGCACACGCGCGCAGCTCATCGAGGCTTAAATGGTGGTAATCGGCCAGCCAGCGCAGTACCACATCCGCGGAAAGATGTTCCTGCTCTATATAAAGCTCGCTGCGATTGCAGGTTGAAAGGATTGCAGCTTCGCGGCTGTCGGTGAGCCGGCAGAGCTGTTGCAAGGCCTCAACCAACTGCTCTGGCGTAAACGCCACGCGCTCGCGCACGTCTACGGAGGCAGTCTTGTGGTTAATACCGAGTGCGAGGAAGGCCATTCAATATCGCTGATGATGTCGGGAAGCCGACAATTGTCCTACTTCGAAAGATTCAGAACAACCACCGTCGTCTATTGTCCCTATACCTTGTACCTATAAATACGCCAACTGAGTCTCGGTTATGTTTGGCCGAAGGCTTGTGTCATGATGATCCGACCGCAGGTTAGTCGTCCTCTTCCTATATGAATAGATCCTCCGCGTTGCTCCTTGCTTTTGTCTTCCTCAGCGGCTGCCAGGCCTTGGCCCCCGTGTCGCCGGACGGTACGCCGCCGGTGGAAGACAGCACCCCCGCCCCTGAAAAGCCCAAGGTTTATTCTTCATTCAGTGAAGAAACGGTGTTCAGCCTGCTGAGCGCGGAGCTGGCTGGCCAGCGCAATCGTTTCGACATTGCGTTGGATAACTACGTGACGCAGGCCATCAATACGCAGGATCCGGGGATTTCCGAGCGGGCGTTTCGTATCGCCGAGTACCTGGGCGCCGATCAGGCTGCGCTGGATACCTCGCTGATCTGGGCGAAAAACGCGCCGGACGACCTCGAGGCGCAGCGCGCCGCGGCGGTGCAACTGGCGCGTGCGGGGCGCTACGACGACTCCATGGTCTATATGGAGAAGGTCTTGCAGGGCAAGGGCGACACCCATTTCGACTTTCTTGCGCTGTCGGCTGCCGACACCGACCAGGACACGCGCAATGGTCTGATGAAGAGCTTCGACCGCCTGCTGCAAAAACATCCCAAGAACAGTCAGCTGATTTTCGGCAAGGCCTTGCTGTTGCAGCAAGACGACGAGGCCGATGCGGCGCTGAAGCTGCTGGAGCAGAACCCACCGGAAGAGGGTGAGATCGCGCCGATCCTGCTGCGTGCGCGCCTGCTGCAAAACCTCAATCGCGGCAAGGAAGCGATTCCGCTGCTGGAAAAAAGCATCAAGAAGTACCCGGACGACAAGCGCCTGCGCCTGACCTACGCGCGCATGCTGGTGGAGCAGGACCGCATGGAAGACGCCAAAGTGCAGTTCGCCAACTTGGTCCAGCAATACCCGGACGACGACGAACTGCGCTACTCCCTCGCACTGGTGTGCCTGGAAGCCAAGGCCTGGGATGAGGCCAAGGGTTACCTGCAAGAGCTGATCGAACGCGAAAGCCACGTGGATTCGGCGCACCTGAACCTGGGCCGCATCGCCGAGGAACACAATGACCCACAGGCCGCCCTGCTTGAGTATGCCCAGGTCGGCCCTGGCAACGATTACCTGCCGGCGCAACTGCGCCAGGCCGACATATTGATGAGCAACGGTCGCACCGACGAGGCGGAAAAACGCCTGGCGGCTGCGCGTGATGCCGAGCCTGACTACGCGATCCAGCTGTACCTGATCCAGGCCGAAACCCTGTCGGCCAATAACCAGGGCGAGCGCGCCTGGAAACTGCTGCAACAAGCGTTGCTGCAATACCCCGACGACTTGAACCTGCTGTACACCCGCGCCATGCAGGCGGAAAAGCGCAACGACCTGGCGCAGATGGAAAAAGACCTGCGCCTGATCATCAAGCGTGATCCGGACAACGCCATGGCCCTCAACGCCCTGGGCTACACCTTGTCCGACCGGACCACGCGCTACGACGAAGCCAAGGCGCTGATCGAACAAGCGCACAAGCTCAACCCGGAAGACCCGGCCGTGCTCGACAGCCTGGGCTGGGTGAATTACCGCCTGGGCAACCTGGATGAAGCCGAACGCTTGCTGCGCCAGGCACTGGAGCGTTTCCCCGACCAGGAAGTTGCCGCCCACCTGGGTGAAGTCCTGTGGGCCAATGGCAAACAACGCGAAGCGCGCCAGATCTGGGAAAAATTCCTCAAGGAACAACCCGAAAGCCCCATCCTGCGCGGCACCATCAAACGCCTGACCGGATCCGAGACCCTTTAAGCTTATGTTCTTGCGCCACGTTGCAGTCTTCAGTCTCATCGCCCTGCTCGCCGGTTGCGCGGGCGTCGGCACCCGCGAATCCGTTGAGGGCCAGGGCAACCCGGCGCAATGGCAACAGCACAAGGATCAGCTCGCCAGCATCGATGGCTGGCAGATCGAAGGGAAAGTCGGTGTTCGTGCGCCGAAAGATTCCGGGAGCGGTACGTTGTTCTGGCTGCAACGCCAGGATTACTACGACATCCGCCTGTCCGGCCCATTGGGCCGTGGCGCGGCACGCCTGACCGGCCGACCGGGGCAAGTAAGCCTGGAAGTGGCCAATCAGGGCCGCTATGAAGCGACATCGCCGGAAACATTGCTGGAAGAACAGATCGGCTGGAAGCTGCCAGTGTCGCATCTGGTGTGGTGGGTACGCGGCTTGCCCGCGCCTGAGAGCAAAAGCCGCTTGCGCCTTAACAGTGACAGCCGCCTGGCCACCCTGGAGCAGGATGGCTGGCAAGTCGAATATTTGAGCTACGTGCAGCAAAGCGGTTACTGGCTGCCTGAACGAATCAAGCTGCATGGCACCGACCTTGACGTCACGCTGGTGATCAAGGACTGGCAACCACGCAAACTGGGGCAATAACGTGACCGTAGAACGCTTGACCCTGCCCTCCCCTGCAAAACTCAATTTGATGCTGCACATCCTGGGTCGTCGTGAAGACGGCTACCACGAGTTGCAGACGCTGTTTCAATTTCTCGACTACGGCGATGAGATGACGTTCGCCGTACGCGACGATGGCGTGATCCAGTTGCATACCGAATTCGAAGGCGTGCCCCACGACAGCAACCTGATCGTGAAGGCCGCAAAAAAACTTCAGGAACAATCTGGCTGCTCGCTCGGCATCGACATCTGGATCGATAAAATCTTGCCCATGGGCGGTGGTATCGGCGGCGGCAGTTCGAATGCGGCCACCACACTGCTGGGTCTGAATCACTTGTGGCAACTCGGCTGGGACCACGATCGCCTGGCGGCGCTGGGCCTTACGCTGGGCGCGGACGTCCCGGTTTTCGTGCGTGGACACGCCGCATTTGCTGAGGGTGTCGGGGAAAAACTCACCCCTGTAGAGCCCGAAGAACCGTGGTATGTCGTACTTGTGCCGCAAGTATCTGTAAGTACAGCAGAAATTTTTTCAGATCCGTTGTTGACACGTAACTCTTCTCCCATTAAAGTGCGCCCCGTTCCCAAGGGAAACAGTCGAAATGAATGCTTACCGGTTGTAGCAAGGCGTTATCCAGAGGTACGTAACGCTTTGAATTTGTTAGGTAAATTTACCGAAGCAAAATTAACCGGAACTGGAAGTTGTGTGTTTGGGGGCTTCCCAAACAAAGCTGAAGCTGATAAAGTCTCGGCCCTTCTTACAGAGACCCTTACAGGGTTTGTAGCAAAGGGAAGCAACGTTTCGATGTTGCATCGCAAGCTGCATAGTCTGCTCTAAAAGGAACCGAGTGTTAGGCACTCGTTGCAACAGATACAGGGGCGTCGCCAAGCGGTAAGGCAGCAGGTTTTGATCCTGCCATGCGTTGGTTCGAATCCAGCCGCCCCTGCCATTTTCTAATACTCATCCAGGTTACCCTCAGCCTCTAGGTACTGCGCGTGTCCAAGATGATGGTCTTTACGGGGAACGCCAACCCCGATCTGGCTCGACGTGTCGTACGTCAGCTGCATATCCCTCTCGGTGACATCTCTGTCGGTAAATTCTCCGACGGTGAAATTACAGCCGAGATCAATGAAAACGTCCGCGGTAAAGACGTCTTCATTATTCAGCCGACTTGCGCTCCGACCAACGATAACCTGATGGAACTCGTCGTGATGGCTGATGCCTTCCGCCGCTCCTCAGCGACTCGAATCACAGCTGTAATCCCTTACTTTGGTTATGCCCGTCAGGATCGCCGTCCGCGCTCCGCACGTGTGGCCATCAGCGCGAAAGTCGTCGCTGACATGCTGACCGTGGTAGGTATCGACCGTGTTCTCACGGTTGACCTGCACGCTGACCAAATCCAGGGGTTCTTCGATATTCCGGTAGATAACATCTACGGCTCCCCAGTCCTGGTGGATGACATCGAAGACCAGCGCTTTGAAAACCTGATGATCGTGTCCCCGGACATTGGTGGCGTCGTGCGTGCACGGGCTGTTGCCAAATCCTTGGGCGTGGACCTCGGGATCATCGACAAACGCCGTGAAAAAGCCAATCACTCTGAAGTGATGCATATCATCGGTGATGTCGAAGGGCGTACCTGTATTCTGGTTGATGACATGGTCGACACCGCCGGCACCCTGTGCCACGCGGCGAAAGCCTTGAAAGAGCACGGTGCCGCAAAAGTCTTCGCCTACTGCACACACCCTGTGCTGTCGGGTCGAGCGATCGAGAACATCGAGAACTCCATGCTGGACGAACTGGTGGTGACCAACACCATCCCGTTGTCCGCTGCAGCTCAAGCCTGTTCGCGTATCCGCCAACTGGATATTGCACCGGTAGTTGCCGAAGCGGTTCGCCGCATCAGCAATGAAGAATCGATCAGCGCGATGTTCCGTTAAGGGTCAAACCTTCGGATCATTTCACTGACGAAAAGCGCCCCGCCCCGGCATTCTGTCGGGGCGGGGCTTTTTTGCCCATATCGAGAACGGCGCTGGTCGCAAACGCCACTCGATGATGGCTATTTTGGAGATACAAAATGACTGACTTTACTCTGAACGCTCAAGCGCGTACTGACCTGGGGAAAGGTGCGAGCCGCCGCCTGCGTCACGCCGCCAACATCCCAGCCGTTGTATACGGTGGTAACAAGCCTGCTGAATCCGTGACCATCCTGGCCAAGGAAATCGCCAAGCTGTTCGAAAACGAAGCTGCCTACAGCCACGTTATCGAGCTGAACGTCGACGGCGCCAAGCAGAACGTCATCGTTAAAGCGATGCAGCGTCACCCGTCCAAGCAGTTCATCATGCACGCTGACTTCGTTCGCGTTGTAGCTGGCCAGAAACTGACCGCTGTCGTGCCTGTGCACTTCGTCGGCGAAGAAGCTCCGGTCAAGAAAGGCGGCGAGATTTCTCACGTTGTGAACGAAATCGAAGTGACCTGCCTGCCGAAAGACCTGCCTGAGTTCATCGAAGTCGACCTGTCGACCGCTGAAGTTGGCGCCATCATCCACCTGTCCGACCTCAAGGCCCCTAAAGGCGTTGAGTTTGTTGCACTGGCTCACGGTGATGACAAAGCTGTTGCAAACGTACACGCTCCACGCGTTGCTCCAGAAGCAGACGCTGCAGAGTAAATCACTCTGTAACGTCGGAGCTTGAGGAAACATCGCGGACCGAAACGTAGCGAGAAAGCGGGCGATAACGCGACGTTTACTCTTGAGTAAATGAGCTACTGTTGTCCACTTTCGCCGCACCTTGGTTTGGCGATGTTATCCACAACTCCAAAGGAAGGGCCCCTGTCGTGACTGCCATTAAACTGATCGTTGGCCTGGGAAATCCAGGCGCCGAATACGAACAGACCCGGCATAACGCGGGGGCCCTTTTTGTTGAGCGCATCGCCCACGCGCAAGGTGTGAACCTTGTGGCCGATCGCAAGTATTTTGGCCTGACCGGGCGCTTCTCGCACCAGGGTCAGGATGTTCGTCTGCTGATTCCCACCACCTACATGAACCGTAGCGGCCAAGCCGTGGCGGCGCTTGCGAACTTCTTCCGGATCAAACCCGAAGAAATCCTGGTGGCCCATGACGAACTGGACCTGCCACCCGGTGTTGCCAAGCTCAAGCTCGGCGGTGGGCATGGCGGGCACAATGGCCTGCGCGACATCATCGCGCAGTTGGGCAATCAGAATAATTTCTACCGTCTGCGGCTCGGCATTGGCCACCCAGGCGTTGCCAGTATGGTTTCAAATTTCGTCCTGGGTCGTGCGCCACGCGCCGAACAGGAAAAACTCGATGCCAGCATCGACTTTGCCCTCGGCGTGCTGCCGGATATCTTCGCCGGTGAATGGAACCGCGCGATGAAAAACCTGCACAGCCAGAAGGCCTGACTCTTTATCCGAGGGGAAACACCATGGGATTCAATTGCGGCATCGTCGGCCTGCCCAACGTCGGCAAATCCACCCTGTTCAACGCCCTGACCAAGTCCGGTATTGCGGCGGAGAACTTCCCCTTCTGCACCATCGAACCCAACAGCGGTATCGTGCCGATGCCGGACCCACGCCTGGACGCCCTCGCGGCCATCGTCAATCCAAAGCGCATCCTGCCGACCACCATGGAATTCGTCGACATCGCGGGCCTGGTGGCTGGCGCGTCGAAAGGTGAAGGCCTGGGTAACAAGTTCCTGGCCAACATCCGTGAAACCGATGCCATCGCCCACGTGGTCCGCTGCTTTGAAGACGAGAACGTGATTCACGTCTCCAACAGCGTCGACCCGAAACGCGACATCGAGATCATCGACCTGGAACTGATCTTCGCCGACCTCGACAGCTGCGAGAAGCAATTGCAGAAGGTCGCGCGTAACGCCAAGGGCGGCGACAAAGACGCAGTGGTTCAAAAAGCGCTGCTGGAACAGCTGATCGCGCACTTCACCGAAGGCAAGCCGGCACGCAGCCTGATGAAGAACATGGGCGCTGACGAGAAAGCCGTGATCAAAGGCTTCCACCTGCTGACCACCAAGCCGGTGATGTACATCGCCAACGTCGCCGAAGACGGTTTCGAAAACAACCCGCTGCTAGACGTGGTCAAGGCCATCGCCGACGAAGAAGGCGCGATCGTGGTGCCGGTGTGCAACAAGATCGAAGCCGAAATCGCCGAACTGGATGACGGCGAAGAGAAGGACATGTTCCTTGAGGCCCTGGGCCTGGAAGAGCCTGGCCTGAACCGCGTGATCCGCGCCGGTTACGAAATGCTCAACCTGCAGACCTACTTCACCGCCGGTGTCGAAGAAGTCCGTGCATGGACCGTCAAGGTCGGCGCCACAGCGCCACAGGCCGCCGGCGTGATCCACACCGACTTCGAGAAAGGCTTTATCCGTGCCGAAGTGATCGCCTACAACGACTTTATCCAGTTCAAGGGTGAGGCCGGTGCCAAGGAAGCGGGTAAATGGCGCCTGGAAGGCAAGGAATACATCGTGAAAGATGGCGATGTGATGCACTTCCGTTTCAACGTTTAAGTTTCACGCTGCAGATAAAAAGCCGATGCAATGCATCGGCTTTTTTGTACCTGCCTGATTGTCATAGATAAACAACTTTAAGATTAATCTTACATATACAGTGCGCATCAAAACCACTCAACCACCATAGGCCCTCCGTTTATCCTACAACACTTTAGCTGCTTACCCCTTTCAACCCTACCTCCCACCCTGATAAGTTTCGACCTGCTGGCGAGGCTAACAGGTCGTTCGCCCAGCCATAAAGCAATAGCGTTGGCGGAGCCTCTTTACAATGTCGGTCTTTATTCACAAGCACAATGAAGTAGATCCCCTCTTTATTGCAGGCTCGGAAATTGAAAGCACCCTCAATACGACCGCAACACTTAATATAGACATCCTATTACTAGGAGAAACCGGCACCGGCAAAGATACCTTGGCGCAGCGGGTACATCGTTTGTCTGGCCGCCGTGGAAACCTAGTCGCCGTTAACTGTGCAGCCATCCCGGAAACTCTCGCCGAAGGCCAATTATTCGGGGTCAATAGTGGCGCCTATACCGGTGCAGTGCAGTCGAGGGCAGGCTTTATCGAAGCCGCACACCTGGGTACGTTGTACCTGGATGAAATCGACAGCATGCCGCTGCCCCTGCAGGCCAAACTGCTTCGAGTCTTGGAGTCGCGCGGTGTCGAGCGCTTGGGGTCGACCCGGTTCATCCCAGTGGACATGCGCGTCATCGCGTCCGCTCAGCAATCGCTGCATGACATGGTCGAACAAGGCACCTTTCGACGTGATCTTTACTTTCGCCTGAATGTCGTGAGCATCAACCTTGTGCCACTGCGTAATCGGCAAGAGCAAATCATTCCGCTGTTTATGGATATGGTGCGACAAGAAGCGCAATACTTCGACTGCCCCGCGCCTACACCAACCGATACGTTACTCCAACAATTGCTCTGCCACCGCTGGCTGGGTAATGTCCGCGAATTACGTTCGGCAGCCAAACGCTTTGTGTTGGGCATGCGGCCCCTCGATTCGCCGGTAAAAGATGCTCGGTTCATGCCGTTGAAAGAGCGCCTGCAGCAAATCGAAAAGTCATTGATCGAGGAGTCGTTGAAACGTCATGCGGACTGCGTGGAGCGTGTCGCCGCAGAACTGGGCGTTGCCAAGCGAACACTGTATTACCGTTTGAAGCATTTGAATATATTGACCTAGGCATCCACCTAAACTCGACGACAACATCTTTAGAAACACTTCAGAAACACTTTAGAAATATAATTCTGGAACGTTTTCTACCTCTTCGACCACTCAATTGATGAGCCTAGGCTCTAAAGATTTTAGGCATGCTATATGTCTATTATTTAGGCACTAACCATATTGAAAGCAGGTAATTAATATGACTATTGACACTATTACCGGATACAACAGTAATAATATTTACACAAACGGATACGGAAGCGGAAACGATGTCAGCGGCGCATTCGGCGAAATGGACAGCGACACCGCGGCGGTGCTTCAACAACAAAATCTGCGCAAGAAAAATGCGCAGAACTACCACCAAACCGTAGAAGGCATGAAGCTCGACTTCTCCACCAAACTTATGACGCAGATTGGCTCCGCAAGGGCTTAAGCATAAAACGACTTGTCTCCTCAGTTCATTGATGGAGGAGGCAAGTCCCCACCGATACACTTGGAGTGTCAAATGCTTTCGAAAACCGAGTGGGTCTCACAGCCTCAAACTCTTGTACAAAGAAACGACATGGCAACGCCTGCCGACTCCACGCTCGACAGCCATTTTTTTGCCTCCGCGTTGATGAGCGATAGCGGTCCAAAGCCCTCGGCTCCGGCCATTAGCGCTCACTATCTGGCGGAGCAATCCACTGCCCTCAAGAGCAAGTCAGACCTGGTATCCAGAGGGTTGAAAGACTTCGCCAGCGGCAAGCACTCCCTAAAGGCAGCACAAGTGCCCCTGGCGTTGGTTGAAAGCAAGGAACTCCTGTCAGTGTCAGTGAAAGTCATCAAACACGGTATTGCGATGGTGGAAAAAACCACCAATCTGCAATAGGAAACCTATGCGCAGCCGTCTCATCACTTGTTTACTGTTAACGCTGGCACTCCTCCTTGCCGGCTGTAGTGAACGCATCGAACTTCACCGCCAACTGTCCGAGCAGGAAGCCAACGATGTCATTGCCGAGCTGGCGGATAAACAAATCCGCGCCCAAAAGACATTGGAAAAGGACGGTGTGGTCGTTCGGGTGAAAACCAGCGACATCGCCCGCGCGGTACGCACGCTGGAGGCTGCGGGGCTGCCCAAAACCGCGCGTTCCACGCTGGGAGAGATTTTCCGCAAGGAGGGTGTCATCTCCACCCCCCTGGAGGAACGGGCCCGTTACATCTACGCGTTATCACAGGAACTGGAGGCCACGTTATCCAACATCGACGGGGTCATCGTCGCGAGGGTGCATGTCGTGTTACCCGAACGCGTGGCCCCGGGCGAACCCGTTCAACCTGCATCGGCCTCGGTCTTTATCAAGCATGACCCGCGCCTGGACCCCGATAACATCAGGCCACGTGTGCGCAGAATGGTCGCCAGCAGCATCCCAGGCATGACTACCACGGTGGACAACCCAGAAAAACTCACCGTCACCTTCGTACCTGCAACCGCCTATGTCGAACAGGAACGCCTGACCTATTTCGGGGCTTTCTTGGTACCCGAGAAAGATCTGACGTTTTGGCAGACAGCGCTGGCAGCACTGCTGATTGCGTTGGCGCTATCGGCCGCAGGGCTGGCATTCTGGCTTCGGAAAAAACTACGCCCGGAAATGGCACAGGTCAATGACCCACCAAGCACCGCACTCCATGAATGAGCTGTACCAATGGGCACGCTGGTGGACATCTCCCTGGAGCCATTCGCAACAGGACTGGTGGCCCTTCGACCTGGACTCACCTGCCGCCAAGACACTGTGCCGAAGCCGGCATGAACGCATAGGTGTCGCACTGGGCATTACCCCGTGCCTGCCGATTCACCCCTCCCCAGCCCTGTTGCACTTGGTGCTGGCACCGACCGCGCAACGGGAACTGATGCTGGCGCTGGTCGAGGGCATTTACCATCCACAGCACGACAGCGCCTTGAGCACGGATCAACGCGAATGGTGCGCGCGTCTGTCCATGGCGCTCCCCCCCGCGTCCCACAAACCCAGCGTAGACCCTCTGTATTACCTGCGTAGCTGGGTTGACCCAGCCATCTGGCAGCGCCTGCGGCTCAGCTTCTCCCGCCAGCGGGTGCAACAACTCGAGAGCGCACTTCAGATGCCAGCCGCCAGCAAGCTCGACACTGTCTGGCAAGCCGTGATCTGGCGTGCCAGCGCCCTGGCCAACAATGTCACCCTACCCGCGGAGAACCTCAATCATGCTCTGCCGACGCAAGATTGAATTATTGACGTCTTCTGCCAGCCTGTCGCAGCCCGTGATCTCAAGGGAACTGCTCGCCGACAACCAGCGCGCAGAGCATGTGCTCGACAACGCCCAGGCGCAGGCCGAGACGCTGCTGCAGCAGGCGCAAGAGCAGAGCGCGCAAATACTCAAGCAGGCGCACGAAGAGTTCTGGCAACGTGCCAACCACCAACTGCAGCGGTGGGAAGCCGAACGACAGACAATCGGCGACCAGTGTGAAAGATTCGCCACCACCATCACCCAACAAGCGCTAAGCAGCTTGCTGGAGATGACCCCTCCCGCAGAGCGCATCAGTGCCTTGCTCAACAAGTTGCTGGACCCACTGATCCCCCGCCCCAACGCCGCGCTGGCCTGCCACCCCGCTGATCAAGCACACGTGGAGCAGTGGCTGCATATCAACACCGAGGTACGCTGGAGCCTGCGTCTGGACGACGCCCTCCCGCCCCAGACACTCATCCTGGAAACAGAAGAAGGCAGTTTCCACGTTGAATGGCAGCGCGCCGTCGAGAGCTTGTTTCTGCTGGACCCGCAGCCGCCGCGCAAGTAGGAAATATCCAGAAATGCCCGGACATTGCCACTGCATGATCGGCGCCTGGAACCGTTACCAAATTTGAACCACACACAGGGGCACGTCACTGGAGGATGCCCCTATGAACTTTGATTACCGGCAGCACCAACGGCAGTACCGAGAGCTGGACACCGTCAGAAAACAAATGGATCAGATAAGAAAAACGCCCGACGAGGAACTGGATAGCGAAACATTCGCGGCGTTGTTGAATCAGGCGCTGGACATAAAGATGAGTGCGAACCAGCTTCTGACTACCACTCAGGCCCTGACCAACTACCGGGCCGATCAGGGAAAAATCGTCTTCGATGGTATTCCCTGAGTATCGGTTGAATACAGGACGTGGGCACTCGCGAATCGAGGCCCCCTCCCTGCCAACACGCTGCAGTCCTCGTTCACCCCGCAACCTCCGCTCCCGCCAAATTCAGAGACTTCCCATGAATAACAAGACTGACAAGCCTGACTGCTTGCGCAACGTTTCGCCCAACCACACGCAAAAACGCCGCTGTTGGCCTGGTCTGATCGTACTGCCTTGGCTGCTGAGCGCTTCACACAGTAGCTTCGCTGCCGTCCCTCCCGAATGGAAAAACACGGCTTACGCCTACGAGGCCGAGCACAAACCGCTGCGCGAGGTGCTCGAAGACTTCGCACAGACCTTTGGTACCCAACTGCAAGTCGAAGGCCTGCTGGAAGGCATCGTCAACGGCAAGATACGCGCAAACACCCCACAATCGATGCTCGACAGGCTGGGCGTGGAACACCGCTTCCAGTGGTATCTGTACAACAACACGCTCTATATCAGCACCTTGGACCAGCAAGAGTCGACGCGACTGGAGGTTTCCTCCGAGACCATCGCCGACCTCAAGCAGGCACTGACTGATATCGGCTTGCTCGACAGCCGGTTCGGTTGGGGCGAGTTGCCCGAGGAAGGCGTCGTACTGGTTTCCGGCCCGCGGCGGTACATCGAGCAGATCAAGCAATTCAGCAGCCAGCGTCGCTCGCCGGACGAGAAGCAAAATGTGTTGAGCTACCCGTTGAAGTTCGCTAACGCGGCGGATCGTTTGGTGGATTATCGCGGAGAGAAACTGAAAATCCCCGGGGTGGCCAGCATTTTGCGAGGGCTGCTGGAGCCACGTCCCTCGTCGACGATCCCAGGCATGAACTCACGTCCCGCGGCTACCCAGCCCTCCCCTCTGGTGCCGAATGTTCCGCGCCTGGGAAACCCGCTGCTAGGCCAGATGCTCGGCACCAACACCGGGCAATTGGAAACGGGCGCGACGCTGACCCCTCGCGCGCCTGCGAGCAGCAGCCGCATCCGCGTCGAAGCCGACGTGCGCAACAACGCTGTGCTGATCTACGACTTACCCGAGCGCCAGGTCATGTACCGCGAGTTGATCACCCAACTCGACGTCGCACGCAAGCTGGTGGAAATCGATGCCATCATCCTCGACATCGAGCGCACGCAACTGCGTGAGTTCGGGGTCAACTGGGGCTTCCAGAACAGCCGCTTCAGCGCGGGCTTCACGAATTTCGCACCCGGTACCACTTCCCAGCTATCAATTGAAAACCGCGATCGCTTCTACGCCGACATCCGCGCGCTGGAGGCCAAGGGGCTGGCAACCATGGTCTCCAACCCTTCCGTACTGACCCTGGAAAACCAGCCTGCGGTCATCGACTTCAACCGCACCCAGTACCTCACGCCCGGCCGCGACAACGTAACGATCATGCCGATCGTCGTTGGCACCAGCTTTCGTGTCATACCGCGGGTCATCACCAGCCGCGGCAGCCATCAAGTGCATTTGGCGATCGATATCGAGGACGGTAATTTCGGTGCGCCCAACCCCGTGAACGGCAACCCCAGTACCAGCCAGGGCAAGGTCAGCACCCAGGCGGTCATGGCGGAAAAACGCTCCTTGGTGGTCGGTGGCTTCCATGTCACCGAAAGCACAGACAAGCAAAACAAGGTGCCGCTGCTGGGGGATATTCCACTGCTGGGCAAGGCGCTGTTCTCCTCCACCGAACGGCAGAACAACCGGCGTGAACGCCTGTTCATCCTGACCCCACGCGTGATCGGCGACCAGTCCGACCCGTCGCGCTACCTGCCGCAGGCCGACCAGGCAGAACTGCAGACCGCCCTCGCGCCGCTGGCCAGGCGCACGGCCCCTCACGCACCGGTGATCAAGCGCAGCGACATTATCAACACCTTGGCGCGCCTGGTCAGTGGCGAAGTGCCCAAGACGTTCAAGGCGGCCCCCATGCCACTGAGCCTGAACACCTTGTGCGATACCCGAAAATTACTTGAGCTAAACACCGAACGCAGCCAGTGGTATGCGGGCCCGGAATACAACGTGGCCGTCGTGGTGCTGCGCAACACGTTCAACCGCAATGTGCGCATCGATGAGAAGGAGTGCAGCAATTCGCACACCCTGGCCGTCAGCGTCTGGCCACGTGCGTGGCTCAAGCCGGGTGAAGAAGCCGAGGTGTTTATCGCCATGCGCCCGGTGGTCAAGGATGAACATCTCGGTGTACCTCGCCCCTCATTGATCAGCCCAGCCCAGAAGGCCAAACCATGAAGCACAAAATGTTATACGCCTCCCTGATCGGCGCGGTGTTGCTTGTCGCCGGTTGCACCCCAACCTGCAAGGGCGACTCCTGCTCTCGCCCGCAATCGTCTCCGAACAAGCTGATCATCTGGTGGCCACCGCAGATGCGCGTCGAACCCGGCCCGGCGGGAGAACGTGCGGACTATCAAACGGTGTCGCTGGAGCGATGACTGCCCCCGAGCTGCCTGCTGCTCAACGCTGTTCAAGCTCAGGCAGCTCGAGGGTTTCACGCTTGGCTTCATCATCCAGCTCACGCAACGTGCGATAGATGATGGCTACGGCCTGCAAGGTTTCCCGAGGGATGCTGGCCCCCAGCTTTTGGGGGTAGAGGGTGCGGGCCAGCCATACGCACTGAATCACCGGAACCTCTGCGGCCTTCGCCCGCGCGATCAACTGGCGAGCATCGGCGTCCGTACCTTTGTCCACCAATAGAGGCAGTGGGGTTTTTCCAGGGCGGTAATACAAGGCCACGGCAAAGTGCGTCGGGTTGACCACCAGCATGTCGGCCTCCTCCAGCTTGGGCAGCTTGACCTTGGGCTCCTCCTGGGACAACTGGAAGGCGAGCGAGCGCCGTTGCCCTTTCACGTGGGGGTCGCCTTCCATGTCCTTGTATTCCTTGAGCACCTCCACCTGGGTCATGCGCATGCGCTTGGCAAAGAAGTGTTTTTGCATGGAAAAATCGATCAGCGCCAACACCAGCAGCAACCCCAGACAAGCGTGCAGCAAGTGGCGGAACAACGTGATCAACGCGAGGAGGTAACTTTGCAGGTCGCTATTGGCCAGGTTAATCAATGCACCCAGCGACGGCATGATCACCATGTACAACGCCAGGCCCAGCAGCAACGCTTTGGCGATACTCATCAACAGGTTGATCAACGACTGTGCGGAGAACATCTGCTTGAGTTGATTGAGCGGATTGAGGCGATTGAAATCGAGTTTCAGGACCTCCGGTGCAAACAGCAACCCGATTTGCATCCAACTGCTGATCAGCTTCATCGCAATCGCCACCCCGGCCATCAACAGGGCGAACGAAAAAAACAGCGCCAGCCCCTCGAACAACACTTCTTCCAGTGCTCGCATGAAGGGTTGGTTCATGCGCGACATCGGCAGCACTATCAACTGCTGGAAACGTTGCATACTGGTCTCGGCCGTCATCAGCGCGATCTCGCTGATGGCCGTCAACACCATCAACTTGCCCACATCCTGGCTTTGGGAGACCTGGCCTTTCTTACGCTGGTCCCGCAGTTTTTTGGCCGACGCGGGGTGCTTCTTTTCGCCTGAGTCACTCATGCTGAACCGACCTTGAACAGCAGCGCCAGTGAATGCTTGAGATCACCGAGCAGGCCCATGCGACCGACAATCAAGTCCTGTAACAACGCAAAATACAACAGCAGAATGCCGAGCCCCGCGAGGCATTTGAGCGGCGGCGCCAGCGTGCTTACCTGCAACTGCTGACTGTAAACCCCCAGCAACGCAATACCGAATTCCAGCAACAACAGCACCGCAATGAAAGGCGCGGCGTAGAGCATCATGTGCATGAAGGTGTCGCCGAGCAGATCCACAAACACCCCCATCCCGTTGGCCGACGGCAACGGGAACCAGACCGTGGGCGGCCATATCCGATAACTGTCCCAGATCACCTGGGTCAGTGCCCCCAAGCCGACGCTGACCATCAACAGAAATATCGCCAGTTGCTTGAACATGTGCCCGCAGGGTGTCGCGTCCGGCCCCAGCGACGGGTTGAGCTGCCCACCGGCCAGGGCGCCGCGCTGGTTGTCCAGCAACGCCCCCACCGACTCGAACATCCAGAACGGCATCGACAGCAACACCCCCAGCAGAAGCCCGAGGATGACCTCCTTGAGGACCAACCCGCCAAGCATCAGCATCGAATAGTCCTGGCCCGCCAACAGCGCATGGATGCCCGGTGCCGGCAGCAAGGCCAGCACCATCACGATGGCATGCCGGGGCATACCGCGAATATGTTGAAAACAGAATGCCGCCACCAATATGGCGCACGGATAGATCCGCGCCATGGCGATGACCAGGCTCGGTAGATACTCCACATACGGCAGCACAGGCCAGACCTCAGTTCAGGGCCGAACGGCCGATCATTTCAAAGGTCAGGTTGATCAACTGGATCAACTCAACACCGATCCAGCGGCCGGTAAGGATCAGCGTGATCCCCACCGCCACCAGCTTGATGCCAAAGGGCAGCGTCTGATCCTGAACCTGCATCAGCGCCTGCACCAGCGAGGTCATCACCCCTACCACCACGGCCACGATCAACGGCGGCGCCGACAACACCACCACCAGCAACATGCCCTGCTTGAACAGCACGATAGGTTCCATAAGCGACTCAGAGATAAGAAAGGAACAGGCTGTCGAGCAACCGTGACCAGCCGGAGACCAGCACGAACAGGAGCAATTTGAGCGGTAGGGAAATGGTCATCGGCGAGACCATCTGCATGCCCAGCGCCAAGAGCAGGTTGGAGACGATCAGGTCGATCACGATAAACGGGATGTAGATCAGAAAGCCGATCTCGAACCCGGCCTGCAACTGCGACAACACGAACGCCGGGACCAGCAGGATCAGGTCTTCACGCTGGACCTCCCGAGCCATTTGGGCAGGCCACAGGCGCGCCGTATTTTCCAGCAGATGGGTCAGCACATCCGGGTCAACATTGCGCAGCATGAATGTACGCAGCGGTTGGATGGCCTCCTGGCCGGTCTGCAGCATGCTTTGCACACTGCTGAGGTCCAGCGGCGAAACCTTGACCACCTCCGCTATCTGGTAGCCGACAGGCGCCATGATAAACAGCGTCGCCGCCAGTGCGATGCCATTGATGGCCATGCTCGGCGGCACCTGCTGCACGCCGATGGCGTTGCGGGTAATCATCAGCACGATCACGATCTTGAGAAACGCCGTGCACACGATCAGCAGCATGGGCATCAATGACAACGCGCCCAGAAACAGCGCCAGAACGAGAGGATCGATTCCTTGCAAGCTCATCGGGAAAAATTCACACGAGACATCTGCAACCCGAGGCGCCCGTCCACCTCCACCAACTGCCCGAGGCCAATGGCTCTGTCACCGTAGTAGAGACCGGCCATGCCCGGTGCAAAACCACTGATGCCCAGCACCGAACCTGGCGCAAGGTTGCGCAGTTCGCCGAGGGTGAGATTCAGCGTTCCACAACGCACATTCAACGCCATGCTCAACTCATCGAATGGCTCGTGGCCAAATACATCCACTACGGGTTCATCCGCCTCAGGCCCGGCCACGCCAGGTACTGCAAAGTTCTCATCCACACACACGTCCTCGATAGAAGTAACAGTAAGCCGCAACGGCCCGGCGTCATCGTCAATGCAACCGTGCAATTGCTGCCTGCCGACCTGCAGATGGCCGGGCCCCTGCGCTTGAAAAAATGCTTGTTCGAACACCAGCACATCGCCGGCCTGCAGGCCGCGCACCTGTGCAAAGGGCAGTTGCACACGTCCGACGGTCACGGCGATCGCCAGTTGAAACGCTGCCGGCAGCGGTGCCGCAATGCCCCGCCAGGGGCCGGCCGCGCACAACGAGAGGAAACTCTGTGGCGTCAGCCACATATAGGCATCCACACGGGAGGCTCCCAATGTCACCACCAGGCGACAGCCAAAGCCCTCAGGGCGGGCGGACTCGCTCAAGCGAACGTCGCCCAGCAGCCTGCTGATCTGCGGGCTCAAGTGATGTTGGAACAAGGCCCAGAACCACGAATCCGGGTCATTGCCGGACGGGGCCAACGTCACCGGGCACTCGCCCAGCAGGCTGAGCACCGGCCCCGGCTGGGCGAATGCCAGTACCCCGCAAACCGTTTCAAAACACAGCGATGGGGCACTGACGGGTGCAGGCCCAGGCTCCATCCGCAGCTCACCACGTGCTCCGGCCACCTCGAATGGCAAGCTCAAGCCACGCCCCAGTCGGCGTCGCGCGGCAACGGTGTCACCCGGGATCTGCGGCAGTACCAGACGCGAGAGCATCACGCCGGGCGAGCATCGGGCAAATGCAGGCTGACCGGCGAGCCCAGTGCTCCCGCCATACGCTCCTGGCACTGTTGCCGCACGCCGCAGAGCCAGCGCGACGTCGCCTCATGCTCTGCCTCCAATTCAATGCCCCAGACGTTCTGCTCTCGCCGCACACTGGCTTTGATCCGCCCCAGGCGCGGCATGTACAACGTCGCCTGCAACGGCCATTGCGCCGCCCCCAACACCTGGGGTGCCAGTTGCTCAGCAAGCGCGTCGATCATCGCGACAGCGGCCGGCATCCCCATGCCCGACTGGGCAGCGCCATACCCTGTGTGCGCAGCGTCATCACCAAACAACTGGGCAAATAACCGTCCTTGCTCCCAAGGCACCACACCTGCCATTGCCGGGTCGCGATCCTCGCGCGATTCACGCGGCCGTGGACGTTCGTATGGCTTGCTTGAAACCTGGGTCATATCGGCTCCTGAGCCAACAAATCGGATAATTCCTGAAGTTTTTCCACCTGGCGCAGGCACGCGGTAACCTGCTTCTGGGCGGCGCTGACGTGGATTTGTTTTTCTTCCTGCTGCCCCTGCAACGCGTACAGTTGCCCCTGCTCGTGACGGGTGCTGGCGCTCAGGGCCTGCTCTTGTACGGCCCAGGATTTCAGCGCCTGAAAACTCAGCACCTGGCCCTGATGCCGGCCGAGCAGCTCGGCACTTTGCCGAGCCTCCTCCTGCCGGGTCTGCTCAAGACGTTCCTCAGCCTGGCGGATATGCACAAGCAGGGTCTGCTGGGCTCGTTTTGCCTCACTCAGGGCACGCTCGGCACGGTCTGCCCGGTGCCGACGCAGGCGACGCAGGGTCTCGATCTCACCCAGCAATCCGTTAGAAAGGGACATGGCCGGTCAGCTCCTTAAGTTGTTCCAGCGTGGTCATCATCGGTGTGGGTTCGCGCAGATCCTGGCGTAGAAAACCGTCGACCGCCTGGCGACTGTCCACCGCCAGGTCGGTGAGAATGTCGCTGCCGGCCTGGTACTCTCCCAGCTTGAGCATCAACTCGATCTGCTGATACGCCGACAACAGGCGCCGCAACGCCGTGCCGGCGCGAATATCCTCGGGGTCGGCGACATTGCTCAAGATCCGTGAAAGGCTGGCCAGCACATCCACCGCCGGGTAGTGCCCGCGCTCAGCGAGTTTGCGCGACAGCACGATGTGGCCATCAAGCAGCGAGCGAACCTCGTCTGCCACCGGATCACTCATCGAGTCCTGTTCGATCAGCACCGTATAGATCGCGGTAATCACGCCCTCGTTTGTCAGCCCGGCGCGCTCGACCAGGCGCGGCAACAGGCTGTAGACCGAAGGCGGCAAGCCGCCGCGGCCCAACGGCTCGCCGGCAGCCAGGCCGATTTCACGCTGGGCCCTGGCAAAACGCGTCAGCGAGTCGATCAGCAACAGTACCCGCTGGCCCTTGCTGCGGAAACCTTCGGCCAATGCCGTCGCCGTGAATGCCGCACGGGCACGCTCCATGCTGGAGCGGTCCGAAGTGGCACACACCAGCACCGCCTTGGCGCGCAACTGCTCATCCAGTTCATGATCGAGGAACTCGCGTAGTTCCCGGCCCCGCTCGCCGATCAGGCCGAACACAATCACATCGCACTCCACGTTCCGCGCGATCTCGGCCAGCAGCGTGGTCTTGCCGCAACCGGCCCCGGCGAACAAGCCGACGCGCTGCCCCTCGCCCAGGGTCAACAGGCCATCGATGGAGCGCACGCCAGTGGCCAGCGCCCGGTTGATGCGCGGCCGCTCCGTAGGTAGCGGTGCCTCGCACAATACGGCGCTGGTGTCCGGGCTATCGGACTCGACAAAAGCACTCGGCCCTTCCCCTGCAATCGGGCGTCCGAAGCCGTCCAGCACCTGGCCCAGCAACGCCTCGCTGACCCGCACCCGATGCGACACCCCGAGGCGCTCCACGCTGGCGCCCACGCGTACGCCTTCCAGGTTGCCCAATGCACTGAGCACCGCATCCTGCTGATCGAAACCGATGATTTCGGCCAGCATGTAATCGCCGGCCTTTTTTTCCACCAGGCACAGGTCGCCGATGCATGAATGGGGCAACCGGCATTGCAGCAACATGCCATTGACGCGTTGAATACGACCCCGCATCGTCACCGGCGCAAAGCCGGCCAGCGCTTGGGCCTGGCGCTGCTGCCAGGCGTCCAGCCGCGCTTGCAGATCCGCACTCACCAACGCACCTCGTAACGCTGCGCGCCATCGAAAACCACCTTGTTGTTATCGATCAAGACCAGGCGCAGGCCTTCCACTTCATCACCGACAAACAGCCGGCTGCCGTCCTCCAGCACCACATGGCCGTTCGACCCGCCGACTATCTGCACAATCTTGAATGGCAACGAGTTATCGCGCAGGCGCACGCGGCTGATCACGGGCACGGTGCTGTCGAACATCTCGCCGTAGCGATCGAGCATGCGCGTCACCAGGTCCATGTCCTCCTGCGACACATCCCCGCCGAGCGCGACCTGGTCATTGATCACTTGCACGGTGACCCGCTGGCCCAGTTCGCGCTCGTTGAGCATCTTGAGCAACTGCTTGCGCACGTCGAACGGCGAAGCGAGTTCGTCCTTCTGCACCATGGGCGGCATCAAGGAGGCTTGAGCGTCTTTCTCTCCCGTGGAGACCAGGCCCACGAGCATAATGATGACTGCCCCCACCAGCGCCAGGCTGATCAAGCGCTTTTGCTGCGCGTTTGAGATGGTGGATAACTTCAGCCCCCGCGCCGGTTCAACCGGCAGTGGCGCAGGTTCAACCGGCACCGCAGAGGACGCGCCAGGCCAGGGCTGATCAGCCAGGTTGACACACAATCGAGTGGAGCCCACCGAAAACGGCACTCCCAGCGCAAGGCTCGTGATCTGCGCCAGCACCTGCCCATCGTGCCCGTGCAGCAACCCCGCCTCGGCCTGCACCGACCAGTTCTGACCGATCAGCCGCAACCGTGCGTGGTGCTCGGCAACCCCCGGGTCATCGAGTACCAGATCGGCGTCCGCGTGAGCACCGATGCTCCACTGCTCACCAAACAACGGCAGTGCCGCCCCTTGATGCAAACCGTTCAGGACACGCAGTTCGAACATCATCGAGCGCCTCTCTCTGCCCGTAGCAACAGCCTGTTCATGCCACGCCTCCGCGCATCAACTCTTCCTGCACAAGGTCAAAGCGCCCCAGCACTTTGACTTTGGAGGTGCTGCCAAGCTCGGCAAAGGACAGCACCGGCACATGGTTGAATTCATCGATCAGCAAGGTCCGCAGCGGACTGCGCAGGTCTTGAGCCACCAGCATCACGCTGCGGGTTTTGGCGCGCACGCTGAATGCCTGGTTGAGCAGGTTGACCAGCGCCGTGCTGTGATCGTTTTCAAGGGCGAAGAACACACCGCTCTGGGTCTGGCGCAGCGCTTCACGCAGGATATTTTCCGTCTGCGGCGACAGCAGCCAGGCATGCAGGCCATCGGCTTCGCTGTACTGGTGAAAGATCTGCGATTTGAGGGCGATACGCGCGTAATCGGCCAAAGCCTCGGGTTCACGCTCATGCTGCCCGTAATCGATCAATGACTCGACGATCAGCCGCACGGCACGCAGCGGAACGCCTTCGCCGGCCAGGCGCTGCAGTACCGACGAAAACCGCGAAAGCGGCATGATGCGTTGCAGTTCCTGCACCAGTTCTGGCTGGTTCTGCTCCAGCCAACTGAGAATCGACTTGCTCTCCTGAATGCCCAGGAACCGCGGCCCGCTGAGCATCATCGCGCGCGTCATGCGCTCGACGATCAAGTCCTGGGCAGTGAACCGTTCGAGGTCGGGATCTTCCAGCAAAGGGTCATCTGGCGCGAGCCACAGCCAATCCTGCTCGTCGCGCTCGATGCGTCCGCGCTCACCCCGCTCAGGGGGCTGTGCAAACGCCGTATACTCGACAGCGATGCGGTCGCTCAGGGTCGCCACCATCACCGGAACTTCATGCACGCAAAAACGCATCTCATCGACTGCCAGCGTGTCGCTGAACTCGGCTTCGAACGGTGGCAACGTCAGACCGATATTGGCCACCAGCGCATTCCTGGCCTGGCGGACTTTCCTGACGATGTCTACGACCTCGGGCGTGGCGTAAAACACCGGATTGAACTGCAGCAAGTACGGCCGCGACGGGTCGAAGCCGCGCAGGTCCTCATCGCCGTTCTCTTCCGGGCGAACCTGCTGCTGCGATTCGGCTCGCGGCGCCTGCTCGCGCTGACGCTGGCGCATCAGGTAATAACCCAGGCCGCCGGTCTTTAGCGCGATCAGGATAAAGACCAGGGTCGGCATGCCAGGCACGACCGCAAATGCGAGCATGCCAACCGAGGCAATCACCCAACTCTTGGGCTCGCTGGTCATTTGCCGGGCAATTTCGGCGCCCATGTTACTGACCCCTTTGCGGCCATCCGGCGCTACGCGGGTAATGATCATGCCGGCCGTGAGCGAAATCAGCAGCGCGGGGATCTGCGCAATCAGGCCGTCACCGATGGTCAGCACGGAGTACAGCGAGATAGACTCTGCCGCGCTCAAGCCGTGCTGGAACATGCCGGTCGAGAAACCACCCAGCAGGTTGACCACTACGATGATCAGGCCTGCAATGGCATCGCCTTTGACGAACTTCATGGCGCCATCCATCGCGCCGAACAATTGGCTTTCGCGAGACAGCTGCTCGCGCTTGTCCCGCGCCTGCGTACCGTCGATCAGCCCGGCACGCAGGTCACTGTCGATGGACATCTGCTTGCCGGGCATTGCGTCCAGGCTGAAACGTGCCGACACCTCGGCCACACGCTCGGAGCCCTTGGTAATTACCAGAAAGTTCACCAGCGTCAGGATCAGGAAGATCACCATGCCCACCGCCAGGTTGCCACCGACCACGAAATTACCGAAGGCCTCGACGATTTCACCGGCATCCTGTTCCAGCAGGATCAGGCGTGTGGTGGCAATCGACAGCGCCAGGCGGAACATGGTGGTCAGCAACAAAATCGACGGAAACGACGAAAACGCCAACGGCCCCGGCAGGTACAGGGCCAGTACGATCAACAGGCACGAGATGCAGATGTTTACCGCAATGAGGATGTCCGCCAGCCAAGTGGGCAGTGGCACGATAAAGATAAACACAATGGCCATGACCACCACGGCGCCCAGCACTTCGGCGCGCTGCGCAACCTTGAGCAGCAGCCCATTGATGCTCGACAGCGCAGTCACAGACCCCTCCTCTGAGCAACCGGGCCCCCAGGCCCCCGCTCGACCCGGGCAAACTCATCCATCACCAACAAAAAGTTGTGCAGCGCGTCTCGGCGCGTCTGGCCGTCCAGCCAAATACCCAGGGGTATCTGTTGAATCACTGGGTACAGCGCATTGAGGGAGATCAGTTGGCAAGGCCGGCCAGCGGCCAACAGATCATCCGCCAGGCGCTGCACTTCAGAGGCCGCAACGCCCGTACCGGCATAGCCCAGCAGGCGCTGCAACAGGCTCACCGCATCCTGCTCAAGGTTCAGGCGCCGGATCAACGACTCGCAGTTGGACAACACGCCGCTCAGCTGTGAGCAGCTTTGCAGCCCCCGCAGCAACGAGCGCAACAAGGCGGTAGGCACCGACGGCACGTGAGCCGCGATGTCGTCCGACAAGGCGCCCCGCATGACCTTCAGGCCTTGCGAAAACCGTTCGGCACCGTACACGCGCAACAGCTCTTTCATCATCGTCGCCAGGGACTGACGAGTGACCACGCTGGCGTAATAGAGATCGCGCACCGCCTGGCGTTCTTGCGGGTCGGCACCCGCGGCCTGCAAGGTCATGGCGATGTTCAGGCCGGCCTGGATTTCCCTTTTAAAGCGAATATTGAGCCTGGCAAGGGCATCCTGGGCCAACCTTGCCTCGTCTTTGTCCCTTGCGGCCTGCGCCTGGGCCATTACCTGGTGGAGCACCACAAACGTTCGCGCTGGATCGTTGCCGGTGATTTCCAGCAGCGTGTCGATACTTGGCTCGCGCATCAGATAGTGCCGCACCATGCGGGTGATCGCGGCAAGCTTCGCCTGAGCCGGGTGGCCCAACTGGTCGTAAAGCTGCGCCAGTTGCTCGATAGGCATGACGCTCTCACCCACCGCCTGGCGCCTCGGCACGTTGTTAAACATCAGGTCCTGATTGAAGGCAAGCTCATCGACACCCGGACTCCTCGTCTGCGCCTGGGCGGCATCGACGTTGGGCAGATCCTGTTGCAGGACTTTTTGTACATCGCTGGGCGATTCAACTTTCATGGACAGATCAGGATTGGAAGAGTGTTTCCCTATGTGGCAAACCGTCTCCAAACAGTTCCATCAAAATCATCGACGCAGGCTTTTTGAAAAAGCCTGCACAACACCATCAAGGATATTTGCAAACTCTTGCGCAAATACACCTCGCATAAAGATATATATCCTTATAAATCATATATTTATGTAGTTTTTTAGTTTGGCACAGCCAGTGCTAAAGGGGTTCTCGTCGAAACCATTTCGGCAGCGTCTACCCTGAGGAAAAACAACATGAATATCCCAATTGAAGCTCTGGCTCACCTCGTTGGCAGCTCGCCTCAATTCATGCTCCAACTGACAGACGACCAGCAAAAGAAACTTCGGCGCTTCATTCACAAGCGTGTGCTCAACCCGGAAGATGCAGACGATCTTCTGCAACTGACCTACCTGGAAGCCTGGCGCAACCGCGAGCGCTTCAGCGGCAACGCCACCCTCAGTACCTGGATGTGCGGCATTGCGCAAAACCTGATCCGCAATCACTTCAGGCGCCTGTACGCCAAGCCCGTGCATTGCGAGTTTGATGAGGCGCTCTGGCATGGACACGAAGACAATCACAACCTGGATTGGGAATTTGAGATCAACCGTCGCCTGGAGAAAACCTTGAGCGCCATCGACCGCCTGCCGGCCGAGATGCGCAAGACGCTGTACGCGTCACTGGAAACCGACGGCAGCTACCAGGACACCGCCGACGTGCTGGATATTCCGATCGGCACAGTACGCTCACGCCTGTCGCGCGCCCGCGAACAACTCAAGCGTGTCACCCACAGCCCGATGCCCCGGTAAGCCAGACCCCGCGTTGGGCAGCAGGGATATCTGCCCAACCGAGTCGCACACCGGAAAATCGACGCAAAGCCCATGGGGGAACACCGACAGTGGCACGCCACTCGTCGCCGTTTCAGCCGATTTTGCTTAAACAGTTGAAAGCGCAGATAAAAATTCAAAATAAATACTTGACGCATTAGCGTTCTGAGCGAATAATGCGCGCCACTTGGCTACATAGCTCAGTTGGTTAGAGCATAGCATTCATAATGCTGGGGTCCGGGGTTCAAGTCCCTGTGTAGCCACCAAGTACTAAAAACGGCTTACCGAAAGGTAGGCCGTTTTTTTATGCCTGCAAGAAAGTGCAGCGCACATGCGCGCAAAAAAAACCACCATCTGTACGGCGACGCTCCCCTGGCCCACTGCTAGTGTCCAACCTCCCCACACGGAGAGCATCCCCGATGAAACTGGATATCTACCAAGTCGACGCGTTCAGCTCCCACGTCTTCGGCGGTAATCCCGCAGCGGTCTGCCCACTGACCGAATGGCTGCCCAACGAACAACTGCATAGCATCGCCGCCGAGAACAACCTCTCGGAGACCGCGTTTTTTGTACCGCGCGGCGAGGTCTATGAGTTGCGCTGGTTTACCCCGCAAGTCGAAGTGGACCTGTGCGGCCATGCCACGTTGGCTGCCGCCTGGGTGTTGATCCACAAACTGGCCGGTGCACCTGAGGTGCTGCGCTTTGCCACGCGCAGCGGCGAGCTTCGCGTGACGCGCAACGGCGACGAGCTGGCGATGGACTTTCCGGCCAAGCAGCCCCAGCCGTGCAAGCCTCCAGCAGGGATGTTGAGCGCGCTAGGCATCGAACACGCCGAGGTGTTCAGCACCGATGACTACATCGTGCTGGTGGACGATGAAGCCCAGGTCGCCGCACTGACCCCGGATTTCGCCAGCCTCAAGGGCTTGCCCAAACGCGGCATCGCGGTGACCGCCAAAAGCGCACGGTTCGACTTTATCTCGCGCTGGTTCGGACCGAACGTGGGCGTCAATGAAGACCCGGTCACCGGCTCCGCCCATACGTCGCTGACGCCGTTCTGGGCCGAACGCCTGGGCAAGCCGGTGTTGACCGCCGAGCAAGGCGGCACACGCCGTGGCCAGTTGCGCTGCGAACTCAAGGGCGACCGCGTGATCATCTCCGGCAGCGCAGTGCTTTACCTGCAAGGCACGATTTACCTGTAAAAAGCACTACCCCAAGGACAACAGATCATTCTCAAAATGAACGGAGTTCAACGCGTGCTTTCGATTTCCCGCCGGCAGTTGTCGGTCATGGTGGCAACCCTCGCCCTGACGGCCTGCCATACCACGGTCACCGATCAACCACCGGCACCGGAGCTGGGCTCGGGCTACCGTACCGACCTCGCCACCCGCCATGCCGAGCGTCATATGGCAGCGGCCGCCAACCCACTGGCCGCCGAAGCCGGGCGCCAGATGTTGCGCCAGGGCGGTTCGGCAATTGATGCGGCGATTGCGATGCAAGCCGTGTTGACCTTGGTGGAACCGCAGTCGTCGGGCATCGGCGGCGGTGCGTTCATCATGCTGTGGGATGGCAAGAACGTGCGCGCCTACGACGGCCGCGAAACCGCACCGGCCGGGGCGAGGGAGCGTTTGTTCCTGCGCCCCGACGGTACGCCGATGGGGTTTGCCGAGGCGCAGATCGGCGGACGTTCGGTCGGCACGCCGGGGGTGCTGCGTGCGCTGGAACGGGCACACAAAGACAGCGGGCATTTGCCCTGGGCCACGCTGTTCGAACCGGCGATCCGCCTGTCGGAACAGGGTTTCGCGATTTCCCCGCGCCTGCACGCGCTGATTGCCGCCGACCGTTATATCCCCCAGTCCCCCGACATGGCGGCTTACTTCTTGAATGCCGATGGCACGCCAAAGGCCACCGGCACACGCTTGAAAAATCCGGCGCTGGCCGCCGTACTCAAACGCATCGCCAACGAAGGGCCAGACGCGTTGTATCACGGGCCGATTGCCGCTGAAATTGCCCGCAAGGTGCAAGGCCATCGCAACGCGGGAAGCCTGTCCCAAGCTGACCTCAAGGGCTACTCCGCCAAGGAACGTACGCCGCTGTGTACCGACTACAAACAGTGGAGAGTCTGCGGCATGCCGCCACCGTCGTCGGGCGGGATTGCCATCGCGCAAATCCTGGGCACGCTGCAAGCCCTGGAAAGCCGCGACCCGCCACTGGCAATCGCATCGATGAAACCGCTGAAGAGCGCTTCCCCCGCTGGCCTGGAACCTGTGCCTGAAGCCGTGCACCTGCTCGCCGAAGCGGGCCGCCTGGCCTTCGCCGATCGCGGGCTGTACGTGGCCGATGCGGATTTCGTCCCCGTGCCGGTCGCCGGTCTCGTCGCCCCGGACTACCTGGCCAGGCGCGCCGCGCTGATCGGTGAGCGCAGCATGGGCATCGCCAAGCCGGGCCAGCCTGCGGGCATCCAGGTGGCGTACGCACCGGACCGCTCGCCATTGCGTATTTCCACGTCGCAAGTGGTGGCGGTGGATGACCGCGGCGGCGCCGTGTCGATGACCACCACCGTCGAGGCGGCGTTCGGTTCGCACCTGATGGTCCAGGGCTTTTTGCTCAACAACCAGATGACCGATTTCTCGTTCATCCCCGAAGAACACGGCCAGCCAGTCGCCAACCGCGTCGAACCAGGCAAACGCCCGCGCTCGGCGATGGCCCCGACGTTGGTGTTCGACCGCAACAGCGGCGAGTTGCTGGCCACGATGGGTTCACCGGGTGGCTCGCAGATCATCGAGTACGTGAGCAAGTCCCTGGTGGCCATGCTCGACTGGAAACTCGACCCACAAGCCGCCATCAACCTGCCCAACTTCGGCAGTCGCAACGGCGCCACCGAGTTGGAAGCAGGCTTGTTCAGCCCGGCGTTGAAACAGGCGTTGAAGGACAAAGATCACGCGCTGAATGAAATCGACATGACCAGCGGCATCCAGGCCATCGTGCGCACGCGGGATGCCCAGGGCAAGGTGTCATTGAGCGGCGGCGCCGACCCGCGGCGTGAAGGCCAAGCCCTGGGCGACTGAACATTCAATCGACGGAGAGCACCCCATGCAGCAAGCAGACAATCTCGGCGCTCTCCCCGGCGTCGATCACGGTTTTTGTACGATCAACGACCCACTGCGCCCGGATGACGTGTTCATCTGCAAGCAGGTGCACAGTGCAACGGTGATTGAGTGGGAGGCGGATCAGCAGAGCAACACGGTTCCGGCCGACGGGGTGTTCACCGGCGAGCGGCAACCGATCGCGGTGATCACCGCCGACTGCCTGCCGATTCTCATCGCCGCAAAAAACGCCGCAAGCGTGGCGGCGGTGCATGGCGGCTGGAAAGGGCTGCAAGCGGGAATCATCGCCAATGCCGTGCAGCGCTTTGCCGAGGAAGGGATTGCCGCCGAGCAGTTGCTGGTGGCAATCGGGCCGTCGATCAAACCGTGCTGCTATGAAGTGAGCGAAGGGTTTATCGGGCAGCTCCAGGCAGATCAGGGACACCTGTGGCCGGACACTCCGGCGCCGTGGAGCGTTGTGCAACCTGCGCCGCTGCTGCCAGCGCAAATTGCGCCGCCCCAGGCGCAACAAACGGGCAGCGCCTGGTTCGACCTCAGCGGGTACGGCGTGATGCTGTTGCAAGCAGCGGGCATTCGGCGCGAGCAGATCGAAGTCAGCGCAGTGTGCACCTACTGCACCTCGCCAGCGTTTGCCAGCTATCGGCGCAGGACGCACCACCCGGACGAGCCCAAGACCCTGCTGTATTCGTGGATTGCTCGTAGAGCGATCACCGACTGATCTTCAACCCCCTGCGCCCCACATGCCGCTCCAACGCCAACTCAATCAACCGGCTCACCAACTCGCTGTAACTCATCCCCGTCGCCTGCCAAAGCTTGGGGTACATGCTGATGCGGGTGAAGCCGGGCAGTGAGTTGATTTCGTTGATCAGCACTTCGCCGTCGTCGGTCAGGAACACGTCGACGCGCGCCAGGCCGGAGCAGCCCAAGACTTCAAATGCCTCCAGGGCCAGGCGGCGAATGCGTTCGCTGGCCTCGGCGCTGATCGCCGCCGGCACTACGACCTGAGCGGCCTGGGCGTCGATGTATTTGCTGTCGTAGGAATAGAAACCACTGCTCACCACGATTTCACCGCAACCGCTGGCGATGGGATCGTCGTTGCCCAGCACGGCGCATTCGATTTCGCGCCCCCGCACCGCAGACTCCACCAACACTTTTTCATCAAAACCCAACGCCAGCTCAACGGCGGCGTAGTACTCGGCTGCGTCAGCGACTTTGCTCACGCCGACCGACGAGCCCTGGTTGGCAGGCTTGACGAACATCGGCAGGCCAAGCTTGCCCACGGCCGCTTCAAAGCTTGTGCGGGCCGCGTTACGCCGGGTCAGGGTGATGAACGGTGTGACGGCAATCCCGGCATCGCGCAGCAGGCGTTTGCTGATGTCCTTGTCCATGCACACCGCCGAACCGAGCACGTCGGAGCCGACGAAAGGCAGGTCGGCCATACGCAGCAAGCCTTGCAGGCAGCCGTCTTCACCCAGGCTGCCGTGGACGATCGGGAATATCACATCGACATGAGCCAGCAGACCGCCGCCGGAGGTTTCCACCAGTTGTTGGCTGGCTTTGCCTGGCACCACCGCCAGCTCGCGGTTGGACTGGTTGAGCGCGATCAGCGCTGGGTCTTCCCCGTTGATCAGGAAGTTCGAGGTGTCGTTGAGGTGCCAGTGACCGGCCTTGTCGATGCCGATCAGCACCGGCTCGAAGCGCGTGCGGTCGAGGGCATCGACGATATTGCGCGCCGACTGCAGCGAGACCTCGTGCTCGGTCGAACGCCCACCAAAAATAATCCCTACACGCAGCTTGCTCATGACTCGGCCTCACGGTTGAAAGTAAGGCTTCTTACCACGGGCCGTCAGCGATTCGCTACCAGGTGTGCGCCGAACAACAGGTAGCAACTGCCGGCAAAACGGTCCAGCCACTTGCGCGAACGGCTGTACAGGTTGGCCATACGCTGGCTGGAAAACACCAGGGCGACGCAGGAATACCAACTGAAGGACAAGGTGGCCATGGTCATCACCGCCAGGGTCAACAGCATCGGCGACGGCGAAGGTGGCATGGTGGAAGCGAAAATGGTGGCGACAAACAGCGCGGCCTTGGGATTGGACAGGTTACCCAGCAAACCCAGGCGCCACGCGCAGAACAACGAGCGCCGCGGCTCATCCGCCAGCAAGCTCTGCGCCATGGTCGGCGCCGAGCGCTTGAACAGTTTCAGCCCAAGGTAGATGAGGTAGCAACCGCCGATAATCTTGAAGGCCAGGTACAGCATCGGAGCGGCAGTAAACAGCGACTTGATCCCCAGGCCACCGGCCAGCCCCCACATGATGGTGCCCGTGGCCACACCGGCCGATGCCACCACGCCATGGCGGCGCGAGCAACTGGCGGCCAACTGCGCGGCATTGAAGAAGTTGGGGCCTGGTGTCACCACGGCCACGGTCCACAACAGCGCCAGTGAGACCAGCGGTGCCGCATAGGCGGGGTTGAAAAAGTCCATGGGAGGCAACTCCATCTGCGCAGGGTGCGAACGGCGATCATAGACCTCGCCGTTACCCTGCACAATCGTACAAGACCTCGGCAGACAGGGAGCGCAGACTCGGCTAACGTGTTTCCACCTCAATTTGTGACAAGCCACCATGGGCAATCCAATTTCCCCTCTCGACTGGATGCACCGCGCCCCGCACGCCAGCGGCATGGACCGTATCGAGGCGTACTTTGCCGGCTTCGCGTTCGACCCGCATCGCCATGACACTTACGCCATCGGCCGTACGTTGTTCGGCGTGCAGAGCTTTCACTATCGCGGCTGTATGACCCACAGCCTGCCCGGCACGACCATGGTGATTCATCCTGACGAAACCCACGACGGCCGCGCCAGCAGCGAGGAGGGCTTCAAGTACCGGATGATTTACGTGGAGCCGGCGCTGATCCAGCAGATCCTCGGCGGCAAGCCGTTGCCATTCATTCCCTTTGGCCATACCACCGACCCGCGCCTGTTCCGCGCCAGCGAAGTACTGCTGCAAAGCCTGGACTGCCCGATTGATCCGCTGCAGGAACAGGACGCGATGTATGACCTGGCGCAAGCCCTGAGCGAGGCGTCCGGGGTGATCACCAGCCGCAAGAGCTTCGACTACGTCGCCGCCGAACGCGCGCGGGAATTCATCCACAGCGCCCTGGGCCGCAGCATCACCCTGGATGAAATGGCCGAGCACGCCGGGCGTGACCGCTGGGCGTTGTCGCGGGATTTTCGCTTGTTGTTCGGCACCAGCCCCTACCGTTACCTGACCATGCGCCGCCTGGACCTGGTACGCAGCCTGCTGGCACAGGGGCAATCGCTGGTGAATGCGGCGATGACTGCCGGGTTCACCGACCAAAGCCATATGACCCGGCAATTTCGCAGCACCTACGGCATGCCGCCGTCGCGCTGGGTGAAGATGCTCGGGCGCTGAAAAAACCTGATTTGCAATGCCATCAATGTGGGGCTGGCTTGCCTGCGATGGCCGAGTGTCAGTCACTGCACATGTCGGCTGACCGGCCGCTATCGCAGGCAAGCCAGCGCCCACATTGGTCTTCAAGTTGTTTCCAGAATTGAGCTCGGCTCAATGCTGCGATCCTTCAGCCCCAATGCCACCACCGCGCCCACCAACGCAATCCCCGCACTCCACCACAACGCCCGCTCGATCCCGCCGACATTGGCCACCGACACCAACACCGCCAGCCCCAGCGCCCCACCAATCTGCTGGCTGGTGGACGCCATCCCCGCCGCCACGCCCTGCTCGCCCGGCCGGATGCCCAACCCCGCCGCCACCCACATCGCCGTCCACGTCATGCCCTGGCCGATGCTCAAGATGAAAATCCCAGGCAGCAGCGACCAGAATCCCACGCCAGTCGGTAATGCCCAGCACACCAGCGCAATCCCCACAGCCCCTGCCAATTGCCCGCTGACCAGCGTATTACGCAAGCCGATCCTGGCCAACGCACGCTCCGCCAACCCGATGCCGAACGTGCACACCAAGGTCGCCGGCAGAAACGCCAAGCCCGTCTGCAACACGCTGTAGCCATAGACCTGCTGGTAATACAGCGCGAGGAAGTAGTACTGCACGCCGAAGCTGCTCATGAACACCGCTGTTAGCACCATCGCCATGCGCAGTTCGCGGTAGGCCAGCAGCCGCAGCGGCATCAGCGGGTCGCGGCCGCGATGTTCGATCCAGGCGAACATCGCCAGCAACGCCATGGCCAGGGCCAGGCAACCGAGGGTCGGCGGCGCCGTCCAGCCCCACTCCGGGCCTTGCACCAGGGTGAACACCAGCAAGGTGCCGCCGACAGTCACGGTCAGCGCGCCGCTGATGTCAAAATTGCGCCCGCGCGCCCGTTCGCCATCGGCGGGAATCCAATAGCGCGCCGCCCACGCACACCCGCCGGCCAGCGGCACGTTCACCAGGAACACCGCTTCCCAGCCCCACACCTGGGTCAGCACGCCGCCGAGCAATGCGCCGAGTGCCAGGCCCGCCGCCGACGCCGCGCTCCACACCGCAAACGCACGATTACGCGCAGGCCCTTCGGCGTAGTGGGTATTGATCAGCGCCAGGGTCGCCGGGAACAACAACGCCCCGCCCACACCCTGCACCGCCCGCGCCAGCACCAGCAACACCGCGCTGCCACCGAGCACCGCCGCCAGGGAGGCCAGCGCATACAGCGACTGCCCGACCCGGTACAAGCGGCGCTTGCCGAGTAAATCCGTGGCCCGGCCACCCAGCAACAAAAAGCCGCCGAATGCCACGCTGTAGGCACTCACCACCCACTGCAATTGCTGGGCGGAAAAATCCAGGTGCGCACCGATCTGCGGCAACGCGACAAACACGATGGTGGCATCGAGGGCGATGATCAGTTGAGCAGTGGCCAGCAGCATCAGCATCCAGCCGGAGGGTTGAGAGGGAGACATCACAGCGTCCTGTCCGAAAATGAAGTGCGGCCAGTGTGTTTTATGCGCAATAGATGATAAATAGCGCTATCTCTCTTTCAGTAATGACTTTAATCATGGATCTGAACGCTGTCCGCCTGTTGGTCCGCGTGGCCGAAACCCGCAGTTTCACCCGTGCGGCCGCGGACCTGGGGCTGACTCAGTCCGGGCTGTCGCGCGCCATCTCGCGCCTGGAAAACGAGCTGGGCGTACGCCTGCTGCAACGCAACACCCGCAGCGTCAGCCTGACGCCCGACGGGCAGATGCTCTACGAACGCAGCGCGCCGTTGCTGGCGGAATTGGCCGAAGCCGAAAAGCTGATGCTCGACCGCCGTGGCAGCCCCTCCGGCCTGCTGAAGATCAGCACGCCGTCGCTGTTCGGGCGCAAGGTGGTGATGCCGGTCATTGGCGAGTTGACCCTGCGCTACCCCGAGTTACGCATCGAAGCGGTCATGACCGACCGCCTGGTGGACATCGTCGACGAAGGCTTCGACGCCTTGCTGCGCACCGGCGAGATCCAGGACCAACGCCTGATCGCCCGCGCCCTGGCGCCGCTGCGCTGGGTCACGGTGGCCGCCCCCGCGTACCTCGCCCGCTTCGGCACACCGCAACGCGTCGAGGACCTCAAGCACCACCACTGCCTGACCGTACGCAACCTGCGCAGCGGGCGCATGGTGGACTGGCAGTTCATGCTCGATGGCAAGGTGCAGGACGTGAACGTCGAAGGGCGGCTGATCTTTGACATTGGCGACGCGTTGGTGGACGGCGCCGTGGGCGGTTTTGGCATCGCCCAGGTGATGGATTTTGCCGTACGCGACGACCTGGCCGACGGCCGCCTGGTGCCGATCCTGGAGGACTTCGCCGGGCGCAGCCGGGCCATCTCGCTGGTGTATCCGCCGTCCCGCCAGTATTCGCCGAAGTTGGTGGCGTTTGCCGAGGCGCTGGCAAACGCGCGCTGGTAGGGCTTAAAGCTGGCGCCCGATAATCGGTGCGCCGATGCTCAGGAAGTTGCCGCCGGCAATGTGATGCAAGGTACGCAACGAATCCTGGCCGTCGAAGTGCCAGTGGCCGTCGCTGAACACCCGCGTATCGGCATACGCCGCAACCACTTCGCCAAGGAACAAATCGTAGGTGTCCTGGTTGTGCGGTTCAGGCAGCAGGCGGCATTCCAGCCAGGCGACACAACCTTCCAGCAACGGCGCCTCGGTATGTTCACCGCTGAACACCTGTAGGCCATAGGTAGCGAATTTGTCTGTCTCGGTGCCAGTCGTGTTACCAACGGTCTGTACGAGATCGGCCTGGGCCACGCACGGCACTTGCAGCACGAAGGTGCCACTGGCCTCCAGCAACTGGCGGGTCCAGGTGGACTTATCCAGCACCACGGCGACTTTCGGCGGTTCGAAATCCAACGGCATCGCCCAGGCGGCAGCCATGATGTTGCGCTGGCCGTTATGCGCCGCGCTGACCAGCACAGTCGGCCCGTGGTTGAGCAAGCGGTAGGCCTTGGACAGCGGAACGGGGCGACGGTGGGTCGGGCTCATGAAAGGTCGGCTCTTCAAACGAGAAAAAACCTACGATACCTCAAGCATGAACCCGACGGGTCAGTTGGTCAGCTGGTTGGCGAACTGGCCCACCGCACTGACGACCTTCTGCGCGCCGTCCTGGATCTCGACGATCACCGTGCCCGCTTCAGCCGCCAGGGCCAGGCCTTGCTCGGCTTGCAGGCGACCGTCGGTCATCAGCGCCACCGCGTCGCGGGCCATGTCCTGGTTCTGACGGACTACCCCGACGATTTCCTCGGTGGCCTTGCTGGTGCGTGACGCCAATTGCCGCACTTCATCGGCCACCACCGCAAACCCACGGCCTTGCTCACCGGCGCGCGCGGCTTCGATGGCCGCGTTAAGCGCCAGCAGGTTGGTCTGCTCGGCAATGCCACTGATGGTCTTGACGATACTGCCGATCACTTGGGACTGGGCATTCAGCGCCTCGATGCCTTCGCCGGCCTGTTGCATGTGCGTGGCCAGGTCACGCATCACGTCCACTGCCTGGGTCACGACCCTGGTGCCACGCTGGGCGCTTTCATCGGTATGCAGCGAGGTGCCGTAGGCGATGTTGGCCGCGTCGGACACCGCTTGCTCACGGTTGACCTGATCGGTGATCACCGTGGCGAACTTGACCACTTTGTACAAGCGATCGGTGGCGTCCATCACCGGGTTGTAGGTCGCCTCCAGCCACACCACGCGGCCATGGCTGTCGATCCGCTTGAAGCGCGCTGCCACAAACTCACCGTTGTTAAGGCGCTTCCAGAAGTTCTGGTACTCGGCACTGTTGTATTCCTCCGGTTCGCAGAACATGCGGTGATGCTTGCCCTTGATCTGCGCCAGGCTGTAACCCATGCCGCCCAGGAAGCGATCATTCGCGGTGAGCACATGGCCACTGAGGTCGAACTCGATCACCGCCGTGGAACGCACCAACGCGGCAATCAGGTTTTCATGCTCGCGCGACGCCTCTATGGTGCGCGTGAGGTCGCTGGAATAAATCGAAAAATGCTTGATGCGCCCGTCCGAACCGCGCACCGGTTGCACGATCGAGCGCAGCCAGGCTTCCTCGCCATTGCCGCGCATCAAGCGCACGGTGCCGGCGTAGTGTTCGCCACGCGTCAGGGCGTTGTTGAAGCGCTGCTGGAACTCGTCCCGGCGCACATGGGCCGGCACCAGCTCTTCAACAGGGCGCCCCAACAACTGCGTGCTCTGGTAACCCAACTCTTGCAGGAAGTTGCTATTGGCCCATTCAATACGACCTGCGGCGTCCAGCGTCAGGCACAGCATCTCGCTTTCCAGGCTCTCCTTGACCTGCTCCAAGCTGGACAGTTCTTCGCGAAGAGCGGACAGCTCCTGCTTCAGGCGGGTGTTGAACATGGGGCACCAATGGTCAATGGGAGAGAAAGATCTGACCTGCATCGGCCCTGCCGGCGTTTTCTTAATAGGCCTTTAGCCCCGGGCCCAACTATATTTTTGCTCCCCTCAGCCGCCATTGCTGCGGCACGCGCCCATCACTTGATACTCAAGCGTCGTCAGCTTGCCGCTGGAGTCTTCATAGGTCATGCGCGACGGCACCGGGCGGCAGCCGCTGATCGGCGGCGTCACGCTGACCACCTTGGCAATATCCAGTGGCATGCCGTAGCGATACACCTGCACCTGGGGCGCGGGCTTGCCATTGCGCGCGGCGTAATCGGCCATGGCCTTTTCATTGCGCTCCATCATCAAGGCAAAGGTCCGGTCGCCGCCGCCTTCGGCCAAAGCACCGAACGACAAGACTGCCGCCAATACACCCAGGCCAAGTTTATAAAAGTTCATCACAAGTTCCTCGTTCAAAGTTGAGTGCCCAGAGTAACGAGCGAACCCTGACGCGACGTTCACCAGAACATTACTTATTTGTTAGGTAACCGTGAGATTCCAAAATTGTAATGTGCGTGCCACTTCACTGTTATCTGTGATTTGCAACTATCAGCACGGGCCAAATCAATAAGAACGCCCACCTCTATAAGAAGCTGATCACTGCCAATACCGAGGAGCGCAACATGCACAGTGCTTACTACACCCTTCCCTTTTCATTGATTGCGGCGCTGCCCCTGGCCGCCGTGGCCGTGGAAGACAAGCCCGAAGGTTTTATCGAAGGCAGCAGCGTGAACGTGCTGGCACGCAATTTCTACTTCAACCGCGATGACCGCAAGGGCCAGTCCAGCCCTACCGGCAATGGCTACTCCGAAGCCTGGGCGCAGGGGTTCATTGGCAAGTTCGAATCCGGCTTTACCCAGGGCACGCTCGGTTTTGGCCTGGACGCGTTTGCCATGTACGGCCTCAAGCTCGACTCGGGCACCGGCCGCAGCGGCGGCAAGGGCTCGTTTGGCGTGCTGCCGGTGGACAGCGGCAACCATCCAGAGTCCGACTACAGCAAATTCGGCGGCGCCGCAAAATTGCGCGTGCTGGACACCGTGATCAAGGCCGGTGACGTGTTCCCGCTCACGCCGGTGGTGGCGTACGGCGACTCGCGGCTGTTGCCGGAAAGCTTTCGTGGCGTGACCGCGCAAAACACCAGCCTGGAGGGCCTGAGCCTGCAAGGCGGACGCTTGAGCGGTATGAGCCAGCCCACCGAGAGCGGCATGGACAACGGCTTTGCGACGTTCTATGCGGGCAAGGTCGACTCACCGTGGATCGGCTATTTCGGCGGTGATTACCAACTCAACAAACACCTGAGCCTGAGCCTGTACAGCAGCCGCTTGAAGGACGCCTGGGACCAGTACTACTTCGGCAGCGCCGCCAACTACCCGCTGAACGATGAGGTTTCGCTGTTCGGCGACTTCAACTATTACAAGGCGGTGGATGAGGGCAAGAAACGGCTGGGTGAGTTCGACAACACCATCTGGAGCGCCAGGCTCGGCGTGAAGATGGGCGCCCACAGCGTGGCCGTGTCGTACCAGCGCAACAACGGTGATGACGACTTCGATTACCTGCGCCAGTCGGACTCGATCTTCCTCAACAACTCGATCCAATACAGCGACTTCAACTCCCCCAAGGAGCGTTCGTGGATGGTGCGCTACGACCTGGACATGCAGCCGTTCGGCATTCCCGGCCTGTCGTTCATGACCCGCTACGGCAAAGGCACCGGCGCCGACTACAGCAACGCCAACGCGGTGTATATGCGCCGCGATGCAGCAGGCGACCCACTGACCGATCAGCGCCGCTGGGAGCGCGACATCGAAGCCAAATATGTGGTGCAAAGTGGCAACTTGAAAGACCTGTCGCTGCGCTTGCGCCAAGCCACGGTGCGTTCCAGTGCATTCGAGTCGGACCTGGAAGAAGTGCGCTTGATTGCCGAATACCCGCTGGCGATTCTCTGAATCATTACATTCGTTCGCGCTTGACTAACATCTGTTCACAACTAGCCAGTTATCAAAACTGTAATATTGGCCTCACCTTCTCGTTAAGTTGAACTTTATAGACTGGCTTCAACTTGCAACACCGAGCACATTCATCTCTGAAGCTTTTGTGTAGCTCCTTTGGAAAGAGATGGATTTTTTAACGCCCCATTGGGGCGTTTTTTTTGCGTGCTCACTTAGTTGCGACAGAACGTCGCAGTTGACCCTGAAGTCACTTCACGGTTCAGAATTTTCCTACTCCCCCAACAACAGCCTCCATAAGGAAATGGACTCCCTTCTCTTTTCGAAAAAGGTAAACCCCCCATGCGTATCCTTGTGGTTGAGGACGAGCAAAAAACCGCCGCTTATTTGCAGCAAGGCCTGACTGAAAGCGGCTACGTGGTCGATTGCGCCGCCAACGGTATCGACGGCCTGCACCTGGCCCGGCAGCATGCCTATGAACTGGTGATTCTCGACGTCAACCTGCCAGGCAAGGATGGCTGGGAAGTACTCGAACAACTGCGCCGCGACGGCAGCCAGCGCGTGATGATGCTCACCGCCCGTGGGCGCCTGGATGACAAGATCAAGGGCCTGGACATGGGGGCCGATGATTACCTGGTCAAACCCTTCGAGTTTCCCGAATTGCTCGCGCGGGTGCGTACGTTATTGCGACGCAGTGAACATATCCCACAGCCGGAAGTGTTCTGCGTGTCGGACCTGGAACTCGACCCGCGCCGCCATCGCGCCTATCGCGGCAACCGCAGGATCGACCTGACCACCAAAGAGTTCGCCCTGCTCCAGGTACTGATGCGCCAGACCGGCGAAGTGATGACCCGCACGCAGATTATTTCCCTGGTGTGGGACATGAATTTCGACTGCGACACCAATGTGGTGGAAGTCTCCATCAGCCGCCTGCGCGCCAAGGTGGATGACCAGAGCGAGGTCAAGTTGATCCACACCATTCGTGGCGTCGGCTACGTGCTGGAAGCGCGCCCATGAAGACCGGCAGCCTGTCGATGCGCCTCGGCCTGACGGTCAGCCTGATGGGTGCCGGCCTGGTGCTGCTGCTGGCCAGCCTGGCTTACCTGGCCCTGACCCATGAGCTGGAAAAACTTGCGCGCAAGGGTCTGGAAAGCAAGATGGAACAGATCCAGCACAGCCTCGCCCAGGGCCTGGACGCTCGCGACATCCGCGCGCGCCCGCACTCGCTGTTGGACCTGGTCGTCGGCCACGATAACTTCTACCTGAGCATCGTCGGCACCGCGCCCGACGAGCGTGTGCTGCTCAGCGTCGGTGCCAAGCCCCAGGTGCCGCTGCTCACCGACTACCCGCACCGGGAAACCCTCGGCTACCTCAACTGGGAAGACAGCGACGGCAACCAGGTGCTCAGCGCGTCCAGCCTGATGCGCCTGGCCAGTGGCGAACGCGTGCGCGTGCTGCTGTCCCTGGACCGCATGGACGACCAGGCCCTGCTCAGCGCCTACCTGCGCGCCACTGTGGTGGCATTGCCCTTGTTGTTGCTATTGATCGGCATGGGCGCCTGGTGGCTGGTGCAGCGCGGGTTGGCACCGTTGAAGCAGTTCAGCCACGTCGCCGCCCAAGTCACCACCCAGGACCTGACCCATCGCCTGGCCCTGGACAACCTGCCCCAGGAACTGCGCGAGCTGGCCCAGGGCTTCAACGTGATGCTCAACCGCCTGGACGCGGGCGTGCAGCAACTGTCGCAATTCTCCGACGACCTGGCCCACGAACTGCGCGCGCCCCTGACCAACCTGATGGGCAAAGCCCAGGTCACACTGTCACGCCAACGGCCGTCGGAGGAATACAAGGCCGCGCTGGAATCCGGCACCGAGGAGCTGGAGCGTTTGTCACGCATCGTGTCCGACATGCTGTTCCTGGCCCAGGTCAGCCACCCGGCGGCGCGTGCCTCGTTTGTGCCGGTGTCGTTGACCGATGAAGCCCGTCGGGTCATGGAATTGTTTGCCCTGAGCGCCGAAGACAAACAGCTCAACCTGACCCTCAGCGGCGATGCCCAGGTACAGGGTGATCGCCTGATGATCCAGCGCGCCCTCTCCAACCTGCTGTCCAACGCGATCCGCCACAGCCCACGCGGTGGGCACATTGCCCTGCTGGTGGAAACGTATGCGCAACAGGTGTCCGTGTCCGTCAGCAACCCCGGCGCGGGCATTGACGCCCGGCATTTGCCGCACCTGTTCGAGCGTTTCTACCGCGCCGACAACAGCCGCGCCCGCACCGAAGGCGGCACCGGCCTGGGGTTGGCCATCGTGCGCTCGATCATGACCCTGCACCAGGGCCAGGCCGAGGTACGCAGCCCACCGGGTGGCATCACCTCGTTCCGCCTGATATTCCCCCTCCCCTGCGACCAGCCTAAGTAGTGAGCGGGCTTGCCCCGCGCTGGGCGGCGAAGCCGCCCCAATAAGACCGCCGCGATGTTTCAGGGAGACCGAGGTGCCTGGATTTGGAGCGGCCTCGCCGCCCGGCGCGGGGCAAGCCCGCTCACTACACGTCAGTCTTGTTCTTTGTGGTGTGCCCATTGGTACAACGCCGGCAGCACCAGCAAGGTCAGCAACGTCGAGGAAATAATCCCGCCGATCACCACGGTCGCCAGCGGCCGTTGCACTTCGGCGCCGGTGCCAGTGGCAAGCGCCATGGGGATAAACCCGAGGGACGCCACCAGCGCCGTCATCAACACCGGGCGCAAACGGGTCAACGCACCTTCGTTGATCGCCACCGACAGCGAGCGCCCTTCCTCGCGCAGGTTGCGGATGAACGCAATCATCACCAGCCCGTTGAGCACCGCCACCCCGGACAACGCGATAAAGCCCACCCCCGCCGAGATCGACAGCGGAATATCCCGCAGCCATAGCGCCATGATCCCACCCGTCAGCGCGAACGGAATCCCGGTAAACACCAGCAGCCCGTCCTTGAGGTTGTTGAACATCATGAACAACAGCCCGAACACCAACAGCAGCGCCACCGGCACCACGATACGCAAGCGTTCGGAGGCTTCCTTCAACTGCTCGAACTGGCCGCCCCAGGTGGTCCAGTAACCCGCCGGCACCTTGACCTTGGCATTGATTGCCGCTTCGGCCGCGGCCACAAACGAGCCAATGTCACGCCCGCGTACGTTGGCGCTGACGATCACCAGGCGCTTGCCGTTTTCGCGACTGATCTGGTTGGGGCCGAGCACCAGGTCCAGGCTGGCCACTTGGGACAAGGCGATAAAGCCCAACTGGCCGGATGCGTTTGCGGGCACCGGGATCAACAGTCGCGACAAGCCGTCAATATCGGTGCGCAGCGCGTCGGACAAACGTACGACCATGGCAAAACGCCGGTCGCCTTCGTACAAGGTTCCGGCCTGGCGTCCTCCGACGGCCACGGCGATGGTGTCCTGGACATCACCGACATTCAGGCCAAAACGTGCGGCCTTGTCGCGGTCGATATTAATGGTCAGCACCGGCAGGCCAGAGGTCTGTTCCACCTTCACTTCCGAAGCGCCATCGAGGCCCTTGAGCGTATCGGCGATGGCGTCGGCGGTCTGGTTGAGCACCGCCATGTCATCCCCAAACACCTTCACTGCCACATCACTGCGCACTCCGGAAATCAGCTCGTTGAAGCGCAACTGGATCGGTTGCGAAAGTTCATACGCGCTGCCCGGCACAATCGCACTGGCGCGCTGGATGTCGGCAATCAGGGTTTCACGGGATTTGCCCGGGTCTGGCCATTGGTCCTTCGGCTTGAGCATCACGTAACTGTCGGAAATATTCGGCGGCATCGGGTCGGAAGCAATTTCCGCGGTGCCGGTGCGGGCAAACACCCGCTCGATTTCCGGCACCTGGGCCATCAAGGTGGTTTCCAGTTGCTGCTGCATGTGCACCGATTGCGTCAGGCTGGTGCCGGGCACGCGCAGGGCCTGCTGGGCAAAATCACCTTCGCTGAGGCTGGGGATAAATTCGCTGCCCATGCGGCTGGCCAGCACCCCGGAGCCGAGGATGCTCAGCAGCGCCAGGCCGAATACCAGCGGCCGCCGCGCCATCACCCCCTCCAATACCGGCGCATAGGCCCGACGTGCAGTGCGCATCACCAGGTTTTCTTCTTCCTTGACCTTGCCGGTGACAAACAGCGCAATGGCAGCCGGCACGAACGTCACCGACAGGATCATCGCGCCGAGCAAGGCGATCACCACGGTGAAGGCCATGGGATGGAACATTTTCCCGGCCACGCCGGTGAGGGCGAAGATCGGCAGGTACACCACCATGATAATCAGTTGCCCGAAAATCAGCGCCCGCCGTGCTTCCTTGGCGGCGGCGAACACTTCGTGCAGGCGCTCGCTGCGGGTCAACAAGCGGCCGTGACGCTGCTGCGCATGGGCCAGGCGACGGATCGCGTTCTCGACGATCACCACCGCGCCGTCGACGATGATGCCGAAGTCCAGCGCACCGAGGCTCATCAGGTTGGCACTGACTTTGTTGGTGAACATGCCGGTAAAGGTGAACAGCATCGCCAGCGGGATCACCATCGCGGTGATCAGCGCCGCACGGATATTGCCGAGAAACAGGAACAGCACCGCGACCACCAGCAGCGCGCCTTCGAAGAGGTTTTTCTTGACGGTGGCAATGGCTTTTTCGACCAGGTTGGTGCGGTCATACACCGTGACCGCCACCACGCCTTCGGGCAGTGATCGGTTGATCTGTGCGAGTTTTTCCGCCACGGCCTGGGACACGCTGCGGCTGTTTTCGCCAATCAACATGAACACCGTGCCCAACACCACTTCACGGCCATTTTCGGTGGCGGCGCCGGTACGCATCTCACGGCCGATGTCGACCTCAGCGACGTTTCGCACACGAATCGGCGTACCGTCCGACGTGGTGATGACAATGTTGGCAATGTCGTCGATCGACGCCACCTGCCCCGGTGCGCGGATAAGCAGTTGCTCGCCGCTGCGCTCGATGTAACCGGCGCCGACGTTGGCGTTGTTGCGCTCAAGCGCGGTGACCAGGTCGTTCAAGGTCAAGCTGTAGGCGGCCAGGCGCTTGGGGTCGGGGGCGATCTGGTATTCCTTGGCAAAGCCGCCGATGGTGTTGATCTCGGCCACGCCCGGCACGTTGCGCAGTTGTGGCTTGATGATCCAGTCCTGGATCACGCGCAAGTCGGTTGGCGTGTAGGGCGTGCCGTCGTCCTTGAGTGCGCCGTCCTTGGCCTCCACGGTCCATAGGAAAATTTCCCCAAGGCCTGTGGAAATCGGCCCCATTGCAGTCTCGATGCCAACCGGCAATTGTTCTCGGGCGACTTGCAGGCGCTCGTTGACCAGTTGGCGGGCGAAGAACAAGTCGGTGCCGTCCTTGAAAATCACCGTTACCTGGGACAACCCGGAGCGCGACAGTGAACGGGTCTGCTGCAACCCCGGCAGGCCGGCCATGGCGGTTTCGATGGGAAAGGTGACGCGCTGTTCGGTCTCCAGCGGCGAGAAACCCGCCGCCGCCGAATTGATCTGCACCTGCACGTTGGTGATGTCAGGCACTGCGTCGATGGGTAGCTTCTGATAGCTGGCGATACCGACACCGGCCATCAACAGCACCGCCAACAGCACGATGATGCGCTGCTCGATGGCGAATTGGATAAGGCGCTCAAACATGGGGAATCACTCGCAGGATCAATGGGCGTGCTCGGCGGAGCCCTTGCCCAGCTCGGACTTGAGGATGAAGCTGCCAACCGTCGCCACTTGCGCACCGGCTTCCAGGCCTTTTCGCACTTCGACGTAGCCGTTTTCGCTGACACCGAGTTCAAGATGGCGGGTGACGAACCCGTGTTCGGTGCGCTCGAACACCGAGGGTTTGTCCTCGACGGTCTGGATCGCCGCCTCGGGCACGCTGACCGGCGCCTGGAAGCTCTCGGTGGCCAGTTGCACGCTGACAAACAAGCCGGGGCGCCAGGCATCGTCGGGGTTCGGCACGCTGACGCGAACGGTGGCGGTGCGCGTCTGTTCGCCGAGCAGATTACCGACGTAGGCCACGGTGCCACGGACTTCGGTGCCCATTTCGCTGGAGCTGACCTTGACGGGTTTGCCGACGCGGACCTTGTTCAGGTCTTTGGGAAACACACCAAAGGTGACCCACACCTGGGACAGGTCCGACAGGGTGAAGGCGTTGCTGGTTTCGCTGACCACCTCACCGACGCCGAGGTGTTTTTCCACCACCACACCGGCAAATGGCGCGCGCAATTCGTAGCGATTTCCTCCGACGAGTACGGCGCTGCCACTCAGGGCGCTCATCTTCTGACGGGCGTTGTTCAGGGCGATTTCGGCTTCCTGTAGGCTTTGGCGTGCCAGCAGGTAGTCCTGTTCGGCAGAGATTTTGTCCTGCCACAACTGACGCTCACGCTGGAAGGTGGTGCGGGCCAGTTCGACCCGGCGTTGGCTGGCGGCCAGTTCACTGCGCAGGTCGGAAATCTGCTGGCTGGCGATCACCGCCAACAGCTCACCCTTTTTTACCGACTGGCCGAGATTGACCTGCACCGACTCCACCACGCCCGCCGTACGCGGGACGATGTGCGAGGTGCGGTCCTCGTCGAAACGCACCTCTGCCGGCACGGTCAGCAGCGTGCTGAGCGAGCGCGGTTGGGCCTGGGCCAGTTGAATGCCGGCGGCCTGGATCTGCTGCTCGGTGAGTTCAAGTTCGCCTTCTTCTTCAGCGGCCTTGGCAACACTGCACAGCAGCAGGCTCAAGGCGACGGCGAGCGCTACGCCATGTTTGTGGTTCATAGAAAGCTCCAGGAAAAATCAAAGACGGGTGAGGTCGCCGTAGATCCGTTCGATGCGCACCCAGGCCTCCGTGGCCTGGGCCGTGGCGGCGAGGTATTGGGTGCGAGCGGCAATCAGCGTGCGCTGGGCGTCGAGGACATCGAGGAAGTTGAACTTGCCCATCTCGAAACCACGGGTGGCGCTGTCCACCGCGCTTTGGGCGGCGGGCAGGATCTGCTGGTTGAACGTGCGCACTTCGCTATCGGCGGTTTGCCACAGGTCCAGGGCCTGGCGGGTTTCGGTGCGCAGGCGCAGTTCGGTGGCGTTGCGCAGGTCGCGGGCCTGGTCGGCGCGACGACTGGCGGCGAGCACGTTGCCCTGGTTGCGGTTGAACAGCGGGAGCGGCATCGACAGGCCGACCAGGTTGACCCGCTCACGCGCGCCAGCGTCGTATTGGCTGCCGATCGACACGTCGAGGTCGGGGATGCGCTGGGCTTTTTCCAGGCCGACGCTGGCTTCGCTGTGCAGGATCTGCAATTCGGCCAGGCGCAGTTCGGCCGTCTGTTCAAGGCGCGCCAGCAACTGGGCGGCGGGAGGCAACGGCAGGTTTTGCGTGGCGACACCCTGGAAATCGACGACGGCGCTGCCGGTGCTGGCGGCCAAGCGGCGATAGGCATCGTTGAGGCCCATCTGTGCACGGTTGAATTCGAGGCGGATTTGCGACACTTGCACCTGGGCGCGGGTGGCTTCCACCGGCGAGGTTTTGCCCGCCGTCACGCGACCGTTGGCGACCACCAGGCCACGTTCGGCCAGCTTCAGGGAGCGCTGCGCGAGGTCAAGGCGCTCCTGGGCGCGCAGGGCGCCGTAGTAACTGTCGATCACGTCGGCGCGCAGGGTGTTGCGGCGCTGTTCCAGAGTCAGTGCGGCGGCGTCCTGAGCACGAGTAGCCACATCGATACGCGCGCCGCGCTTGCCGCCCAACTCCAGGGTCTGGCTGAGTTTGACGCTGGTGGTGCGCGTGTCACGGCGGGTGTCTTCGGCATCCACGGAAAGCACGGGGTTGGGTATCAGCGCGGCCTGCTGGCGGCCGCCCTCGGCGATATCGATGTCCCACTGCGCAGCGGCGAGGTCAGGGTGGTTGGCGAAGGCATTCTGCAAGGCGGAATCGAGGGTGAGGGTTTGCGCTTGGGCACTATTGGCAGCCACCCACAACAACGTCGCCCCCAGCAGATGTTTAACGGAAATTGGCATAACGAGAGTTCCACGCCCATGAAGTACAAGCGGCTGGAATGTAGCGCTCGCGACTTATCAGAGCGGTGGAGACAAGATTACAAATCCGACAGCAATGGCTCTGGGCTGGCACTTTGGGCGGGGGCCGCAGGTCGCACCAAAACGGCACATGGGCACTGGATCAGCGCGGGATCAGGTATGCTTTTTGAGCATGAAACAAAAAGAAACAATTTTCCCAACCTGTTCGATAAGGAGTCCCGTCTTGGAGTTATCGACTGCCGCGTGGATGGTTCATGACACCCGCCTCATGCTCTGCGTCTTGCTGGCCATCGCCAGCATCATCGTGCTGATCAGCGCGACCAAACTGCCGCCGTTCCTGGCGATTCTGATCGGCACCTTTATTGCCGGGGTCGGTGCCGGGTTGCCGCCGGAGGAGGTCGCCAAGGCGTTCAGCAAAGGCGCGGGGGCGATCCTGGGTGAAGCCGGGATCATCATTGCCCTGGGTAATGGCGCTGGTGGCGATGGTGATTGGCTTGCCGCTGTTCTTTGAAGTGGGCCTGGTAATGATGGTGCCGATCATTTTTGTGATGGCCAAGCGCTCGAACCAGCCACTGCTGAAAATCGCCATCCCGGCACTGGCGGGCATGACCACCCTGCACGCGCTGATGCCACCCCATCCAGGGCCGCTGATTGCGGTGGGCGCGCTGCACGCCGACCTGGGGCTGACCATGTTGCTGGGTTTTTGCCTGGCGATGCCGGCAGTGATCCTGGCGGGGCCGATCTACGGCAACTGGCTGTCCAGACGCCTGCACGTGGATGAGCCGGCCGACATCGGCGCACTCTTCAGCGCCCCGCCCAAGGCGCCGCGCCAGCCGGGCTTTGCGGTGTCATTGCTGATCATTTTGTTGCCGGTGATTTTGATGCTGGGCAGCACCTTGGCCAAAGTCGCGCTGCCTGCGCAAAGTACCGTTGGCCTGGCCCTGAAATTCCTCGGCGAACCGCTGATCGCCCTCGGCCTCGCGGTGATCGCCGCCGTGATCTGCCTGGGCAGGGCCGCCGGCATGCCCCGTGCGGAAGTGGGCAACACCCTGCGCAAAGCCCTCGCGCCCATCGCCGTATTGCTACTGACCATCGGCGCCGGCGGCGGCCTCAAGCAGACCCTGCTGGATGCGGGCGTGAGCCAGACCATCAGCAAGGTCGCCGAAGGTGCGCACATGCCGTACCTGCTGCTGGCCTGGCTGATCGCCGTGGCGTTGCGTCAGGCCACCGGCTCGGCGACGGTTGCCACGACCACCACGGCGGGCATTCTCGCGCCGATGATGGCGGGGTTGGCAGCGACACAGAGCTCACTGGTAGCGCTGGCGATTGGCGCGGGCTCGGTGTTCTTTTGCCATGTGAACGATGCCGGGTTCTGGATGGTGCGTGAGTATTTCGGCTTGCAGTTGAAACAGACGATTTGGGTGTGGTCGGTGTTGCAGACGATTGTGTCCGTTGTCGGTTTGATCGGTACGCTGCTGCTCTGGCACTTTCTGACCTGATCCTCAGCTCGCCAAGGTGTGGCGCTTACCGAACAGCGCCACACTCCCCACGCCCACCGCGCCCATCACCACGCAATAGCCCACGCAAATCCACGGGCTCGTCGGCATCAGTGCAATCAACAGCAGCGGCGTGGTGCTTGCCCACAGCGCGTAGGCAATGTTGTAGGTAAAGGAGATCCCCGAGACCCGCACCGGCGCCGGAAACAAGCCGACCATCACCGACGGCACCGCGCCGACCACCCCGCAACTCAAGCCCGCCACGGCGTACGCCGCGCCGAGCCAGATGCCGCCGTTGATCAGGCTGGCATACAGCACGGCAATACCCACTGGCAGCAGCAGGCTGTAGACCAGCACTGCGCGCCAGGCACCGATGCGGTCCACCAGCAGACCGGCGAGGACGCAGCCGATGTTGAGGAAGACGATGCCCAGCGCGCTCAATGCAAAGGTATGGCTGGGACTCATGCCGAAGGTTTTCTGCATCATGGTCGGGGTGATGACGACGAGGACGACCACGGCGGAGGTGAGCACGCAGGTGAGGATCATCGCCGGCAGCAGCACGGCGCGATGGTCACGCAGCACGGTACGCAGCGGCAGTTCGGCGGCGGCATGGCGGCGGGCCTGCATTTCGAGGAACACCGGGGTTTCGCTGAGCCAGCGGCGTAGCCACACCCCGATCACGCCGAACACACCGCCGAGCAGGAAGGGGAAACGCCAGGCGTAGTCGAGGATCTCGGCAGACGTGAATATTTGCGCCAGCAGTGTGGCGGTCAGCGCGCCAAGCAGGTAGCCGAAAGTCAGCCCGGCTTGCAGAAAGCCCAACGCATAGCCACGGTGATGGGGCGGCGCGTGTTCCGCGACGAAGGTCCAGGCACTGGGCACTTCGCCGCCCACGGCGGCACCTTGGAGCACCCGTAGAAACAGCAGGATCAGCGGTGCGAAATAACCGATTTGCGCGTAGGTCGGCATGATCCCGATCAGCAGGCACGGCAGCGCCATCATCAGGATGCTCAAGCTGAATACGCGCTTGCGTCCTAGGTGGTCGGCGAAATGTGCCATCAAGATGCCGCCCAGCGGACGCGCCAGGTAGCCGGTGACGAAAATTCCGAAACTTTGCAGCAGGCGCAGCCATTCGGGCATTTCTGGCGGGAAAAACAGTTGGCTGAGGGTCAGCGCGAAGAATACGAAGATGATGAAATCGTAGATCTCCAAGGCGCCGCCCAGAGCGGCCAGGCCCAGGGTTTTGTAGTCGGAGCGGGAAAAACGCTGCGCCTGGGAGGAAAGGATGGCAGTCATGGTGAGGCTCGGCAGACAAACAAAATGGCGTGCAGGTTATGAGCTGGGCGGGATGATGGCAATCGCGCAAGATGTATTTGTTTTCCCCATGGATCGATGGAGATAACTGCATTCCCTTGCCGATGGGCGCAGTCGCAAGGTTGGCAGCGCACTTCAAGTGGCGGGCTTCTGGCTTGCGGCGTGAAGCAACACCTTTCTGATTAGACGCGTGGGGTTGTCCTACTTCAGGCGATGCCCTCCCCTGACTCCTTTCGCCAGCACCTTTGATTAACCTGACTCGGCTTCCCTCTCACGAACCACCAAGGAAAATCCGATGACGCCCCTGTCCAAATCACTGGAAGAGTTGATCAACGATATTTACAAGGACGACAACGTTTCGTTCGTCGAGTACAGGGCCCTGCGCGACGATGCTGATCGCCGCATGGCGGCCGTTATCAAGGAGTTTGGCCTGCACAACAACGTGACGGCCTTCCAGAAAGCGATGGACGTGACGATGCAGCTATTGCAGACCAGTGTCATCGACGCCAAAAAAGCCAAGCTGACCGACACCGGCGAGGCAATCGTCAAGGATGCACTGACGGCCCAGGTGGAGTATTTGCGCGCCGGCAGCCAACTGGCACTGCGCCTGCTGTGACCTTCTGACGTAACCTCCTGTCTTCGTTCCGTCACATTGCATTGCTACCGTCCTGCGAAATATCTTGCAACATTTCGCCAGCAAGGACTCCCCGCAATGAGTGATGAGCACGAAGACCGCCCCTCCCCCGATTCCACCGCCCAAGCGCCAGTAGACAGCAGCCGTCGGCGCTTCCTGGGGGGCGCGGCGGTGCTGGGGGTAGGCGCGACCTTGAGTGCCTGCGGCAATCCCAGCGAGGCCCCGGGCAAGCCGACGGCGCGACCACTTACACCGCAGGAGCTGGACAAGGCCTTGCACGACCAGGTGAAAACCGTGGTGGTGATCTACGCCGAGAACCGCAGCTTCAACAACCTGTTTGCAGATTTCCCCGGCGTTGAGAAACCGCTGTCGGCGCTCAAGCCTGCCGACGCGCAGCAACGCGACCGCGACGGCAGCCTGCTGACCACCCTGCCTGCGGTCTGGGGCGGCGTGTTGCAAGTCGGCCCGCAAAGCGTCGACGGGGTGACGTACCCCAGCGAAGTGCAATTCCAGCAGGGCCTGCCCAATGCGCCGTTCGCGCTCAAGGGCCCGAACGCTGAAGACCTGCCCTTGGGCCTGGTGACCCGCGACTTGTGGCACGTGTTCTACCAGAACCAGATGCAGATCAATGGCGGCAAGAACGACAACTTTGTCGCCTGGGGCGATTCCGGCGGGCTGGTGATGGGGTATTACGCCCAGAGCCGTTATTCCCTGCGCCTGTGGGACGTGGCCAAGGAGTTTGTGCTCTGCGATAACTTCTTCCAGGGCGCGTTTGGTGGCTCGTTCCTCAACCACCAGTACCTGATCAGCGCCACCGCGCCGTTTTACCCGAACGCCGCGCAGTCGGTGGCCAAGGCACAGATCGCCACCCTGCAAAGCGATGACCCCACCGACACACGCCTCAAGCCCCTGGACAAGTCCCCAGCCAGCGCCATGACCGGCGCGCCGCAGTTCGGCCCCAGCGCGCTGACCCCGGACGGTTATGGGGTCAACACCCTCGCCCCGCCCTACTGGCCGACCTGGATTCGCGACCCGCAAAACCCGGACTACGCCAAGGCCGACCTGCCCAACGTGCTGGTGCCGCAAACCCACGAACACATCGGCGACAAGCTGTCGAAAAAGAACGTCGACTGGGCCTGGTATGCCGGTGCATGGCAGGCGACGCTGGACCAGTTCAAGGACTCGGGGGGTATCCCCAAGATCCCGAACTTCCAGTATCACCACCAGCCGTTCAACTACTTCAAGCAACAAGGGCCGCAAAACCGTGCCGAACGGGACAAGCGCCTGCGTGATGGCGGTTTGGGCGATGAGTCCAGCACCAACACGTTTTTCGCCGACGCCCAAGCCGGCAAGCTGCCTGCCGTGACCTTCTACAAACCCCAGGGCAACCTGAACATGCACGCCGGTTACGCCGACATAGCCTCCGGCGACCGCCATATCGCCCGCGCCTTGAAGGTGCTGCAAGAGAGCCCGCAGTGGAAAAACATGGTAGTGGTCGTCACCGTTGATGAAAACGGCGGCTGGTGGGACCACGTCGCGCCGCCCAAGGGCGACCGCTGGGGCCCTGGCACGCGGATTCCGGCGTTGGTGGTGTCGCCGTTTGCACGCAAGGGCACGGTGGATCACACGGTGTACGACACGGCGTCGATCCTGCGCCTGATCACCCGGGTGTTCCAGCTGGAAACCCTCGATGGCCTCAAGCAGCGTGATGACGCCATGATCGCCCGCGGCCAGAAGCCCATGGGTGACTTGAGCAACGCCTTGCAGTTCAACCTGTAGGTTTTCTTATCCAATAACGACATGCCCGGCGATTTAGCACGCGGTTTTCCTGGTCAGCCGCTACTGTGTGGAAGTGGGCTTTCATCCCGCGCAGACGGGCTTTCGCTGACAAGGAATCACACATGTTCAAACCGACCAGGTTGTCCCTCACCCTGGCCGCACTGATGGCCAGTGCGGTCGTACAGGCCGACGTCGAAGTACCGCTGGGCAGCACGCAACGTGTCACTCAGCTGTTCGCGTTCCCCAATAACTGCAACGTGATCTGCTTTCGGCCCTGGTCGCTGGAGCAGACGGCCGAGCATTATCTGAACCAGAGCCTGCAGCGGGACGGTTACAGCAGGGCCAAGGTCAGCGTGAAGAACCACGACGGCCAGGTTGTCGCGACCTTCAGCGGTGTGCCCGAAGATTACGGCCAGCCCCTGAAGACGCTACTCAACACCGCCGACCTGGCCTACCAAGGCGCCAGCAAGCTCAACAGCGACGGCAAGTGGGCCTACAACTGGTATTTGTTCCTGCCGCTGGGCATGGCCCTGGAAAACCGCAAGAGCATCGAGCTGCTGCACTTCCCGCCGGACTACTCGCTGACCCAGGCCCAGGATTACCTGGAATCCAGTACCACCGACCGCTGGGCCGCGCTGCTCACCGACAACGGTATCCCGGCCACCGAAACGCCGGCCTACCAGACCATCATCGACATCGCGCCGATCGCCGCGCCGTCCAACGCAGGCAAGGATCTGGAAGGCGTCTACAGCTACTTCACCGATTATCAGACGCGCATGGTCAAGGAACTGAGCCTGTCGCCCAAAGGGTCGTTGCCGATGGTGGCGTTCGGCGCTCCGGTGCGCAATTGGATCAAGCAACAATACGGGCAGAGCGTGGCCGTGCTGGGCCTGGCCCAGATCAGCCCGCAAGCCGGCGAAACCGTTGCGGTGCTGGGCGCCAACCACCCGAGCTACATCTGGTACGCGGCCGACCCTGCGACCTATGACGGCAACGAGCAGAAGGCCGACGAGGCGGGTTTGAAGGTCATGGGCCAGGACTTGAGCGCCGCCTGCTGGCAGGCGGGCATGGGGCAAAAGCCCGCGAGCGATCCGAATGTGTTGCTCAAGGCGTGCATGAACACCTGGCAGGTCACGCGCAAGGAGCAGACCTGCGAGTTGTTCTACACCTCCGTGCGCGGCTTGACCCCGGAAAAAGCCAACGCCCAATGCGCCACGCCGACGACCAAGGCGCAACTGCGCCTGCTCAAGAACCCCGCCCCAACGCCTACTATCACGGTCCCGGCGCTGTAAGTCGTACCGGCAACGGGGGATTTCTACTGTCAAGGTTGACAGTAGAAATCCGATCCAAGTTGAGCGACGCTTGGAGCGCACCCATCCGCTGCAAGACTGGAAGTCAGCCACTACCCGCAGGTCGATGCAGCCGAACCCAGGAGAGTTATGAAAACTCGCGCCATGGATAAGGCTAAAACCGTTGCGAGCGACTGCCTTTACCCCTTCAAGTCCCACCTCGGCACGGGCTACCCCTCGACCGAGCTGTTCGAGGTGGTGCACGACGCTGATGGCACAGCGGCCGGGATCAAGGCACGTGTCGCCTTTGACAGTCGTGTACGCATCGCCAAGCTCTCAGGCTACGCCCTGAGCGAACGACGCCTGCATACCTTGCAGCTGTCTTCACGCATCCACCTGTACGACTGCTGGTTTTGCGGGCTGATCTCGCACTCCTGCAAACCGAACGTATTCCTCGATTTGCATTACCTGGAAGTCTGGACCTTGCAGGAAATTGCGGCCGGCGAGCGCTTGACGATGGATTACGCCAACACCGAGGACGTGTTGTACCGGCAGTTCGCCTGCCAATGTGGCGAGTTGAACTGCCGCGGCTGGATCACCGGGCGCAATGAGCCGCTGAACGCCGAAGGCCAGGCGTTCATGGCCCAATGGCGCGAACGCAAGCGACCTTAGGCTTCGCCCAACGGACGCAGGCGATATTGCGGCGGCAACTGCTCGAAACCACTGATGGTGGTGTTCAAGCTCTTCCAGCGACCATCCTTGATGCCATAGATGCAGCCATGGATCGACAGGCTCTGCCCACGGTGCCAGGCGTTTTGCACGATGCTGGTGTGGCCGACGTTGGCCACCTGCTGGATCACGTTCAGCTCGCACATGCGATCCACGCGCTCTTCTTCGGTGGGCAACTGGGCCAGCACGTCGCGGTTTTCGTAGTACAGGTCACGAATGGTGCGCAGCCAGCCGTCGATCAGGCCGAACTGGCGGTCTTGCATCGACGCCCGCACGCCGCCGCAGCCATAGTGGCCGGTGACGAGGATGTGTTTGACCTTGAGCACGTCCACCGCGTACTGGATCACCGACAGGCAGTTGAGGTCGGTGTGCAGCACCACGTTGGCCACGTTGCGGTGGACGAACAGGTCGCCCGGCAACATGCCGACAATCTCGTTGGCTGGCACGCGCGCGTCGGAGCAACCAATCCATAGGTATTCCGGGGTTTGCTGGCGGGCGAGCTTGGCGAAGAATTCGGGATCTTCCTGTTTGATCGCATCCGCCCAGCGTTCGTTGTTATCAAGCAGGTCTTGTAGTTCGTTCATCAGGGAAAGCCTCAGGAATGGTGCGCAGTTTTGTGACTGACAACCCCCCGTCCGGGTCACGCCTGGCGCAAATAAGCTTGAATCTTTGGGGTGGTGCGCCTGTCCACACACTATAAGCCCCACAGTATGAGGATTGGCCATGACTGAATCACAACGCCCTACAGAGCCTGTTGAAGATGACAAGGGCAATCTGGCGGAATACGACTTGAGCATTGTCGATGAGGACGGGATTGACGCGGGGAATCGGCTGGACGAGGCCGAGCGCGAACCAATAGACGGTAATCGCTGACACATCGCAGTTACCCATGTGGGAGCGGGCTTGCTCGCGAAGAGGGAGTGTCAGTCAACCGATTCATCGACTGACCCACCGCCTTCGCGAGAAAGCCCGCTTCCACATTGGAGGGTCGTGTTCAGTCGACCAGGGTGCAGGCCATGACAACGGCGTCCTCACGCCCACCCACTGCGGGGTAGTAATCGCGGCGACGGCCGATTTCGTTGAAGCCATAACGCTCGTACAGACGAAACGCGCCGGTATTGCTGTCCCGCACTTCCAGGAAACACTCCCGCGCACTGGCTGCATACGCCCGCGACATCAGGTGTTCCAGCAGCGCCAGGCCCAGGCCACGGCCCTGGTTTTCCGGCTTGACGGTGATATTCAGCAAATGCGCTTCATCAAGGATGATCTGCACCACGCCGTGCCCCACCTGCTGCTCGCCTTCGAACATCAACCAGATCTGGTACTTGCCCAGCCCGTCAAGAAAGATCCCACGGGTCCAGGGATGGCTGAACGCTGCGTATTCGATTTTCAGCACGGCGTCGAGGTCGGCCTCGGTCATCGGGCGGAAGGATAAAGCCTCACTCATCAGTTGTTTTCCAGCGCGCCATCAGCCGGCGCATGGCTTGCCAGACATCAGCCTTACGCTGTGGCTCTTCCATTAATAATTCCAGGCCCGGCAGGGCCCATACCGAGCCCAGGCCTTCAACCTGCAGCTCGCGATACCAGGCTTCGGCATTGGCTTCGCCGGCAAAACGCACGGCGGGCACGCCGATCAGCCAAAGGCACACACAGGGCTCGTCTTCCAGGCGCGCCGAGACAAAACCTTGCACAAAATCACGCGCGGCTTCCGGGCCCTGGTCCATGGTGCCGCGTACCAGCAGCGGCCAGCGTACCGGCTCGCCGACGATCTGCGGGCTGTCGGGCAGGCCGGCGGCGCGCAGCATGTCCTTGAGCAGCATGTAGGCCGGGTCGCGGGTCTGGAAACGTTCGCCGGTGGGCAACTCCACCAGCAGCAGGCAGCGCCCGGCCCGCAGCAGTTGCAGGGCGAAACGCGGCGGCGGCACTACCGGGGCCTTGACCACCGGTGCAGGCGCTTCGGCCGCCACCGTCTTGGTCACCGGCGACGGGCGCGGCACTTCGACCTTGGCACGCTCCACCGCAGGCCGCACGGGCGCTTCGGGCTTGACCAGCGCCACCGGCGCAGCCGCCTCCTCGCCCGAAGACTCGAATGCGTCATAGGGCTCAAGCGCTTCCAGCAGCTCGGGCCGAGACGGCGCGGCAAACGGCAGTTCGGTGCGGGGCAGCCAGTTGACCACCTGCATGGCGGTCAAGTAAGCGCGACGTCGGGACTCGATAAGCACAGCTCGGCCACTTGTGGATAACTAAAGAGCGGCGATTCTACCGTTGTTCGGCAACAATCGCCCACTGCGTACTGACCGGCTGTGGATAAATCCCCGGCCTGATGCAGTACAATCGCGACTTTTCATCGCCAACCAGCCGGCCATTCCCATGATCGAACCCAAGCGCGTCCTGCGCGCCCTCGCCGAACACTGGGCCTTACTTGAGCCACTGTGCGAACACTTCGACCAAGGCACCCTGAGCCTTGCCGAGCTGCGCGCACAACTGGCCGCCCAACAACTGGACAGCACGCCACAGGACATCACCAGCCTGCTGGACGTGTGGATTCGCCTGGACATCCTGGTGCCTGTCGCCAAAAGCCCGAACCGTTTCGAGCTCAACGCGCAGATCCACGACTTCCTGGCTTATCTTCGCAAGGAGCACCGGCTTGGCCTGTGCCTGGAAATCGAAGCCTACCTGCGCCATCTCGAACGCCTGGCCGGGTACATCCAGGACGCTTTCGACATCCGTGATGGCCACGACCTCGCCCGCCAACTGCGCCTGCTGGATATGCGCGTGCGGGACGTGCTGAAAAAGCTCGCCAACGACGAACAGGCCCTCGCCGCCGTAGCCGATCGCGCCAAGACCAGCGACCGGCAGATTCCGTTGCGCCAGCGTTATGCCGAGGTCCTGGCGACCTGGGACGAATACGTCGAGCCGATGATCCAACTGGTGAACGCCGATGGCGCCTTCGAACAGGGCGTGCGCAAGGTCGAAAACGTGCTGTTGCGCCTGCTCACCGAGCAACAGCGTCTCGGCCACCTGGTGGACGACGACATGCTGCTGCGCACCCACGCGCGCATCCTGGAAATGCAGACCAGCGCCCAACTGACCTTGCGCCATGCGCGCGAGCTGCTGCTGCCACTGCGCGAAGAAGCCCGTCGGCACAACGCCGTGACCCGCGGTGCGGCGCTGGCGCTGTCAGCGATCCGCCGCAAGGGCCTGGACGCCGTGCCGCAGGCGGCGATGCCGATGTTCACCCGCCCGCAAAGCACCTTCCTCGGCAGTGCCAGCCAGGTGGAGGCTTATGTTTACGCCCTGGCGAATTTCGAGCCGAAACCGGCGCGCTTCCCCAAGGCGCACAAATCCCACAAGGGCGACGCCCAACGTGCACCGCGCACGGTCAAGGAAATGCTCGAGCGCTGCGAAGACGCGTTGCCGATGCCGGACCTGATGACCTGGCTGCTGGAGCAGGAACCGGACGGTGCCACCGACGAATTGCTGTACTGGTTCTCGCGCCTGTCCCGCGAAAAACGCTTCAAGCGCGAACGCCTGGAACGCCGCGACTACCACACCACCGAGCACCAGGTCAGCCTGCGCTCCTTCGCCCTGCTCCCGGCCAGTACTGACGCCGCCGAGCATTCTGCGAGTACACCTCATGCATCTTGATCTATCCGAACTGTCCCAGCTGGCGCCGATCTTTCGCGAGCTGTTCAAGGGTTACCACGTCAGCCGCCGCGACCCGGAGCTGTACGCCCAACTGTCGAACTTCCAGGACCAGTACCGCACGCTGTTCAAGGCCCTGGGCTTTGAGCTGGTGTGCGACACGCGGGGCTTCTACTACTTCGTGCCAGACACCGCCGTGGCCGCCGCGCAGGTCAACAAGACCGCGCAGCGCCTGGCGTTGTTCACCTTCATCATCGTCGAACATTTGGCCGACCAGGGCCGCGACCCGATTGCCGTGCTCGACGGTGGCAGCCTGGGCCGCGATGAACTGCCGTCGCTGCTGGAGAAGTACCGTGACCTGTTTATCCAGGCCGAAGTACAGACCCAGGAAGAACTCGAAGAAAAGATCATGCGCCGCATGACCCAGCTGGGTTTTGCCAGCGAAGACAACGGCATCTATCGCTTCCTGCCGCCGATGCACCGTTTCCTCGACGTGTGCCTGTCGGTGCAGCAGGACCGTGACCTCGCGGCCAGCATCCACAGCGTATTGCCACTGCCGGCGCCGGTGATCATCGATGAAGACAGCGACGAGAAATTGCTGAAAACCGATGACCCGCTGGACTTGAGCGACTTTGCCGAAGAAAGCGAAGAAGACGCCCTGGCCCGTGCCATTGCCGAAGAACAGGAGACCGACGCATGAGTAAGGAACGCTACGGCATCCGCCGCTTCGCCCTATTGAACACCGCCGGTTACAGCCTGGGATTGTTCCCGCTGGAAGAGCCGCTGTCGGTATACGGCGCGAACAACCTGGGTAAATCCGCGTCGATCAACGCCTTGCAGTTCCCGATTCTGGCGCGCATGTCAGACATGAGCTTCGGCAAGTACACCCTAGAACAATCGCGGCGCTTCTACTTCGCCACCGACACCAGCTACATCCTCGTGGAAGTGTCCCTGCCCCACGGCCCGCACGTGATCGGCGTGGTCGGTCGCGGCCCGGGCGGTGGTTTCGGGCACCAGTTCTTTGCCTACGCCGGCAAGCTGGACCTGGCGCACTACCAGAAAAACGACACCTGCCTGCGGCAGAAAGAACTGTTCACCAACCTGGAGCGCGAAGGCCTGAAAGCCTACGAACTCAAGCCCGATGAACTACGCCGCTTGCTGGTGGGCGGCCACACGTCGATCCCCCTGGACCTGACCCTGATTCCGCTGCGCTCCACCAGCGAGCAGAGCCTGAAGACCTTCCGCGCGCTGTTTATCAACCTGCTGCACATGCGCGAAATCACCGCGGCCAAGCTCAAGCAATTGTTCCTCGATGCCTTCGAACACAGCCTGCGTTCCGGCAGCGTGGATTACATCGCCGCGTGCGAAGAAGCCTTCCGCGATGTGCGACGCATGGAGCAGGACTACAACTCGCTGGTCGCCGCCGGGCCGCTGGTCGAGGCGTTGTCCAATGGTGTTCGCCAGCGCGATGTATTGCGCGGCAAGCTGCATCGCCTGTCGCCATTGCTGGACTCGTTGCTGGGCACTTGGTCGGACTACGCCAGTGCGCGCAAGGAAGAGCTGACCATCCAGGCCGAGCACTACCGCAGCGAACAGGACGCGTTGCAGAACGATCAGCGCGGCGGCACCCAGGAGCTGATGCGCCTGGAGCGGGAAATCAGTGGTATCCAGCGTTGGCTGGGCGAGCTGTCGGTGCTCAAGCATCGCTTTGCGCTGGTCGATGATGTGAAGGTGCTGGAGCAGCAATTGCTCGCGGCCAAGGATGCCCACGATGAACTGGCGGGCGCCCTGGCGCAGTCGCGGCAGTTCAGCGCCGAGGATCTGGACGAACGCCTGCGCGAGCTGGAAAAGCGCTTGAAGTCGGTCAAGCAGCAGCTCGATCACGCGGATAACAACAGCTACGCCAAGTTGCGCGAAGAATTCTCACAGCAAGATGTTGAGCGTCTGATGCGTCTGTTCAACAGTTCGTTGTTCAGCCTGCCATTGGGCGAGCATGGCATCACGCTGGACGAGGAGGGTCAGTGGGTCAAATCCCTGGAGCAGATCCTCGATGGCTTCAAGGGTGAACGCTTTGAAGTGCCGGGGCTGTCCATCGACATCTCCCATATCGAACCGCCGGCATTGCAGGCCCTGGCGGATCGCGCCGCGTTGCGCGACCAGAAAGAGCGTCTGGAAAAAGAACTCAAGCAACTAAAAACCCAGCAGGCCGTGGCCTCCGACCGTGCGGCGAGCAAGACCCAGACCGAAGCGCTGTACCAGCAAGTACTGGATGCGCAGAAAGCCCTGGAAGACTTCCGCCGCGCACAGACCCTGAGTGCGGAAGAAGGCGAGAAGCTGGAACACCTGGCGCAAATGGAAGCGGCGCAGGATGAGTTGAAACGCTCCAGCGATGCGTTTACCGAACGGGTGCAGCAACTGTCGGCCAAGCTGCAATTGGTCGGTCGTCAGATCGGCGATATGGAAGCCAAGCAACGCACGCTGGATGACGCGCTGCGTCGTCGCCAGTTGTTGCCGGCGGACTTGCCGTTCGGCACTCCGTTCATGGACCCGGTCGACGACTCCATGGACAACCTGTTGCCGCTGCTCAATGACTATCAGGACAGCTGGCAAGGCTTGCTGCGCGCCGATGGCCAGATCGAGGCGCTGTATGCCCAGGTGCGCCTCAAGGGCGTCGCCAAGTTCGACAGTGAGGATGACGTTGAGCGTCGCCTGCAACTGCTGATCAACGCCTATGCGCACCGTACCGATGAAGCGCTGACCCTGGGCAAGGCGCGGCGTGCGGCGGTTACCGATATTGCGCGGACCCTGCGCAATATCCGCAGCGACTACGACAGCCTCGAACATCAGTTGGCGTTGTTCAATCGCGAGATCAACAAGCGTCAGGTCTCCAACCTGCAGAGCTTCCGCATCGTGCTGGCGCCGAACAAGGAAGCGCTCAAGCATATCGACCAGATCATCCACAGTGCCGGTCAGTATGAAGAAGGCGAAACCCTGTCGGTGTTCGACCTGAGCCAGAGCGCCGAGCAAGACAACAAGAACGAAGAGGCCAAGGAATACCTGGCCCGCCTCGTGGCCGCCAACCATAACCAGTTGGGCCTCAAGGATTTGTTCGAGCTGGCGTTCGAGATCACCAAGGTGCATGGCCAGCCGGTGATTCACACCGACATCGATGGCGCGGCGTCCAACGGCACCACCATGACCATCAAGGCGCTGACCAACATGTATTTGTTGCTGCACTTGATGGACCGCGACCAGGCCGGGCGCGTGCGTTTGCCGTACTACCTCGACGAGGCGGCGGACATCGATGAGAAGAACCAGGCGGCGCTGCTGGAAACCAGTCTGCAGTTGGGCTTTGTGCCGATCCTGGCCAGTGTGAAGCCACAGGTTTCCGCCCAGGTGGCGATTGACCTGGAAGGTGGCAGCGGGCCGAACGGGATCTATATCGACGAGGCGGATTGGAAGTACATCCGTCGCCACGATGTGGTGAAGGCGACGCTGAATGTGCAGGCCGATGAGCCGGAGTTGGATGAGGTCTGATTTTTTCAGCTGAAATGAAAAGGCCCCTGGGTGTGAATCCAGGGGCCTTTTTTTGTGTTGGCTGTGCGGGCCTCTTCGCGGGCAAGCCCGCTCCCACATTTGACCGAGTCCATCCTTTGGAAAGCGGTCGGGTGTGAGAGCGGGCTTGCTCGCGAAGGCCGCGCCTCGGTCTACTTGCCGAGTGGAATCTTCGGTGCCCAGGTCAGCCATTCATCCTCGAACTTGTCGAACAGCGGGAAGGTCTGCCGTGCCAGCGCGGCATTGCCCATGCGCTCGCCGTCTGGCGTGGCGAAGGCGATACCACCGGCGACCAGGGTCTCCAGGGATTCGGTACGCACCGTCGCGCCCTTGAACAGGCCAAAGTCCAGACCAAAGCCGCTGGTGTTCCAGAAACGGCTGCCGCTGCGCACCAGTGGCGCGTACTTGGGCTCGATCAGAATGTGGATCAGCACGCGGTCGGCGGTCTGGCCCAGTTCGTAACCGGTGACTTTACCCACCGTCACTTCACGGTACGTCACTGGCACGCCTTCCTTCAGCGAACCACGGCGGGCGGCGCTGAGGGTGAGGCTCAGGCCGGCCTCTTGATGGACGACTTCTGGCGGTTGGTCCAAGGCCACGAAGCTTTTTTGCGGGCCGGCGTTCTTCACTGCGGGCTGGACTTCGATGTATTGGCCGGTGACCAGGGTTTCCAGGTTGGAGGTTTTCATCAGGCCCAGCTCAGGTTTGACCACCCAGAACTGGCTGCCGACGCGCGCAATGCGATCCGCCACTTGGGTAATGCGCGCGCTGAGGAGCACCGACTGCATGTCGGCGCTGAGGTCGACGCTTTCGATCTTGCCCACATCCAGGCCTTTGAAACGCACTGGGGTGCCTGGGCGCATGCCATCGGCACGGTCGACCTTGATGGTTACCAAGGTGCCGTGTTGATTGGCCGCCTCACGGTCGGTGAACAGGCGGAAACGCGGAATGCGTTTTTTCAGCGGTACGTTCTGCTCCGGGGTTTCGAAGGCAATGCCACCGGCCATCAGGCTGGCCAGGGACTCACTCTTGACCTGGATTCCACCAGTGAGGCCGCCGGTCAGGGTAACGCCGCTGGCGTTCCAGAAACGCGTGGAACCGTTGACCAGGTTTTCGTATTCCTTCTCGATGTGTACGCCGATCACCAGTTGTTTGTTCTTGCGCGAGAACTGGTAGCTCTGCACCGAACCGACCTTGACCTGCTTGTACAGAATCGGACTGCCCACGTCCAGGGAGCCGAGGTTGTCGGTGAACAGCACCATGTGCAGGCCCGGTGAGCGCAGGTCCAGCGGCGGCGCCTTGGCACGCGCGACGAATTCGCGTTGCGGTGCGCTGCCTTTGTCGCCGGGGCGGATGGCGATGTAGTTGCCTTTGACCAAGGCTTCAAGGCCCGTGATACCGGCCAGGGAGATCGACGGTTTGACTACCCAGAATTGGGTGTCTTGCACCAGATAGTCTTCGGCCAGCGGGTCGAGGGTCAGTTCGGCGTTGGCACTGGACAGGGACGGGTCGATCTTCAGGGTCTTCAGGCTGCCGACCTGGATACCTTTGTACATCACCGGCGTGCGACCAGCCTGCAAGCCTTCGAAGTCGGTGAGCTTGACCTTGACCTTGATGCCGGCAGCGGCGGCGTCAAAATCTTCGTACAAACGGAAAGGCAGGCTCGGGTCGGTCGGCGGGCTGTCCTTGCGGTTCTCTGGGGTAGCGAAGGCAATGCCGCCGGCGACGATGCTGGAGAGCGACTCGCTACGCACCTTCACGCCGGAGAGGTTGGCGTCGATGCTGATGCCGCTGGCGTTCCAGAAACGCGTGTGTTTACGCACCAGGCTGGCGTAGGTCGGTTCGATGTAGACCTTGATTTCCACGGTGCTCTGATCCTCGGAGAGCAGGTAGCTTTTGACTTGGCCGACCTGGATCTGCTTGTAGAACACCGGGCTGCCTCGGTTCAACGAGCCGAGGCGGTCGGCTTTGATCGTCAGGTGCAGGCCGGGCTTGGCGTCCGATAGCGGTGGTTCTTCAGAGAGCGCCTTGAATTTGCGTGTGGGCTCACCGTCACCTGGGCTGGCGGCGATGTAGTTGCCCGAAACCAGGGTCTCCAGACCGGTGATACCGGCGAGGCTGACGCTTGGCTTGACCAGCCAGAAACGGGTGTTGGTCTTGAGGTACTGATCGACGTCCTTGTTCATCTCGATGGTGGCGATCACCCCGCGATTACTGCCTTCGTCGTCCAGGGCCAAGGCCTTGACCTTCCCCACGGTCATACCTTTGTAGACCACTTCGGTTTTGTTGACCTGGATACCTTCGCCGCTCTCAAAGCGCACCTGGATGTCGATGCCCTGCTGGGTATAGGCGCGCCACCCCAGCCAGCCGCCGATGATCAGGGCAATCAGGGGAAGCACCCAAATGGCCGACCAGTTGGAGGCCGGGCGGGTTTTAGCTTTAGGCAAATCACTCATGGTCGTCGTCCGACTCCGTGTTATCCCAAATCAGTCGGGGATCAAAAGTTACTGCGGCAAGCATCGTCAAGATCACCACACTGGCGAACGCCGCAGCGCCGAGATTGGCCTCGACACTGGCAAGCCGCCCAAAGTTTACAACCGCCACCAGGATGGCGATCACGAAAATATCCAACATGGACCAACGGCCAATGAACTCGATAAAGCGGTACATCACAATGCGCTGTCGCGCGGAAAGTGGCTGGTGACGCTGCACCGAGAACAGTAGCAGACCGATGCCGACCAGCTTGAACGTCGGCACCAGGATACTGGCGATGAACACCACGGCGGCAATGGGGAACATGCCGTGCTGCACCAGTTGGATCACGCCGGCCATGATGGTGCTCGGGTCGCCCTGGCCGAGGGAGTTGATGGTCATGATCGGCAACAGATTAGCGGGAATGTACAAGATAGCGGCCGTGATCAGCAGCGCCCACGTACGCGCGAGGCTGTTCGGGCGACGGGCGTGGATCAGCGCGCCGCAACGGGTGCAGATTTGTTCATCGGTGTCCGAGTCTTGTTTGTTCAACTCATGGCATTCGGTACAAATCAGAATGCCTGCATCAATCGCCCGCATGATCATCCTCTCCTGACAGCGCTTGCCAGATCTGGTGCGGCGACATCACCACCTCAAGTAGTACCTGAACCATTAATAGGCTGACGAAACAGACCAGTCCCAGGCCGACGGTGATGGAGGCCATGTCGGCGAGTTTTACAATCGCGACCAAGACACCCATCAGGTAGACCTCCAGCATCCCCCAGTCTTTCATGTGGTGATAGATACGGTAGAGCAGCAGTCCGTAGCTGCGACCGATGTTCCAGCGAATGCTGAGCAGGACTGCCAACTGGCAGAGCAGCTTGAGCAAGGGAATCCCCATGCTGCACAGGAAGACGACGACGGCGACGCCTTGCATGCCAGTATCGAACAGGCCGACGACGCCGCTCCAGACGGTATCTTCAGAGGTTTGCCCAAGTAGATTGAGCTGCATGATCGGTAAAAAGTTCGCCGGGATGTACAGCAACAGCGCGGCGAGCACCAAGGCGAGGCTGCGTTCAACGACGTTATGGCGATGGGCGTACAACTCGTAGCCGCAGCGGGGGCATTGGGCTTTTTCGCCCAGGGCGAGTGCTGGCTTGCGCATCAGCAAGTCGCACTCATGGCATGCCACCAGGTCGTCCAGTGGTAAATCCGACACCTCAAGGGTATCAACCGGATCAGACATAGATAGGGCTCTGACTCTAAAAATGGTTAGGTACCTATTCTAGTGGTCTGGTTCAGAAATAACTGTGCAAATTTGTCAGGGCTTAATTGCTTTTCGATCGCCCAAAACAAAACCCCTGTTTGCGCTAGCAAACAGGGGTTTTGGAATTTAATCTTGACGATGACCTACTCTCACATGGGGAAACCCCACACTACCATCGGCG